>JBAUXQ010000029.1:0-5655 GCA_049584355.1 Roseiarcus sp.
AAGCGGGTCAGGATCGAGAAGGAGAACACCACGATCATCAACGGCGCCGGCAAGAAAGCCGACATTGAAGGCCGGATCAGCCAGATCAAGGCGCAGATCGAGGAGACGACGTCGGACTACGACAAAGAGAAGCTGCAGGAGCGGCTGGCCAAGCTCGCCGGCGGCGTCGCGGTGATCCGGGTCGGCGGGGCGACCGAGGTCGAGGTCAAGGAGAAGAAGGATCGCGTCGACGACGCGCTCAACGCCACCCGCGCGGCGGTCGAGGAGGGCATCGTCGCCGGCGGCGGCGTGGCGCTCCTGCGGGCCAAGATCGCGGTCTCCAAGCTCAAGAGCGACAACGCCGACGAGCAGGCCGGCATCAGCATCGTCTTGAAGGCGCTCGAATCGCCGATCCGTCAGATCGCCGAGAATGCGGGCGCCGAAGGCTCGATCGTGGTCGGCAAGGTCAGCGAGCACAAGTCGCAGACCTGGGGCTTCAACGCCCAGACCGACGAATACGTCGACATGATCGAGGCCGGCATCGTCGATCCGGCCAAGGTCGTGCGTACGGCGCTGCAGGATGCAGCCTCGGTCGCCGGCCTCCTCATCACCACCGAGGCGATGGTCGCCGAAGTGCCGAAGGACAAGCCCGCCATGCCGATGGGCGGCGGTGGCGGCGGCGGCATGGGCGGCATGGACTTCTAAGGGTCTATTCCTCTACGCAACAATGGAAAGGGCGGCTTCGGCCGCCCTTTTTTTGTTAGGGGGACGGACCTGCCCACGCACTGCCCCTCCTGGGCCCTCACTGAGGCGGCGCAGCCCGCGCTAGGGCGATGAGGCTCCTCGGCTTCGCGGGCCTCGAGTGGGCCGGCTATCGGACATCGCGAAAGGGCGCAGCGCGGGCCGGCTAGTATTGAACCCGCGACCGAGCGCAGCAGCGCCCGGCGCCGGCGGCCGCCGCATGACGACGAAGCCATAGCGCTCGAGGCGGCCGATCACGCGTTCGGCGACGATCGACGCCATGAGCTCGGCCGACTGCGCTTTCGCCAAGCGGCCATCGCTGGTCAGCGCATAGTATGGTCGTTCTGCGTAAGAACGTGACATGACCGGAAGTTTATTTTCTAAGCGTATCGGAATGCCGTGATTGAACCTGATGTGATTCGCGACTTCACGCGGGCGAGACGCGGCGGACTCGGCAAATAGCGCTCCATCCCCGACCCTTCGTCTCCGCGTCTGCAACTCGACTTAGTATGAACACTATTGAAGCCGCATCTGCCCGCCTTTGGACGCGCTGGGCATTCGTGCGACGATGCTCCGGGGGTCACGCCAGTTCCTCCTCGACCGAAGCCACCGAGCGTTGTATCTCGATCACACTCGAGCAGCACCCCTTACTGAGTTACGGTCAGGGCGGTAGGAGAACGGCCGCATCAAGGTCTCGCGAATTCCGCGCCGGGCGCTGCTACCCCGCGGATCGCGCGGCAGAAGGGACAAATTGAAAGCCTTCTTGCGGAGCGCCTTTGAAGGCGAGCGTCTTTCATCGCCTTGGGATAACCGGGAACCGATTCGCGAGGAGCTGTTCGGCGTAGAGCGCCTGGAGGACCATGCCCGCAGTCTTGCGGTCGCGCAGATCGTGTCGTCGCGGGCGAGTAAGGGACGAGTTCTAGCGAAGCGCCTTGCTGAGAATCGAGCCGTTTTGCTCCGCGCCTATCGCTCAGCCGTAAAAGCGATCAATGATGGTCGTCCCGTCACGCCCGCGGCGGAATGGCTCGTCGATAATTACCATCTCGTGGAAAGGCGGATCCATGAGATTCGGTCGGACCTACCGCCCGGCTACTATCGTCAACTTCCTAAACTCGCTCATGGTCCGTTCACGGGCTATCCTAGAGTGTTCGGCATCGCCTGGGCCTTCATCGCCCATTCCGATAGCCGTTTCGACTCCGAGATGCTGGTTCGCTTCGTTAGCGCCTATCAAGAGGTGCAGCCGCTCACCATCGGCGAGCTCTGGGCGGTATCGATCACCCTGCGGATCGTTCTGATTGAGAATCTCGGCCGCCTCGCGCAGCAGATCACCACGAGCCGTGCCGAGAGGGATCTGGCGGACGGGCTCGCTGACCGGTTGCTTGGCGCGGGCGGACGATCGGCCGAACCCGCCGCCATTGTTCTGGCTCCGCACGAGCGCCGGCCGCTCTCGCAGGCATTCGCGGTCCAGCTCGTTCATCGGTTACGCGATCAAGATCCGATGGTCACCCCCGCGCTGACATGGCTCGACGAGCGTCTGACGATTCAGGACACGACGACCGAGATCGCGGTGCGCGATGTCCATCGCCAGCAAGGCGCAGCGAATGTCTCGGTTCGCAACATCATTACCAGCTTGCGCCTGATTTCCGACGTCGACTGGAAGCAATTGTTCGAGCGGCTGAGCCTTGTCGACGCAATCCTTGCGGCCGACAGCTGCTTCGAAACCATGGATTTCCCAACGCGCACGCTCTACCGCAGCGCGATCGAAGATCTGTCGCGCGGCTCTAACCGCGCCGAGCTCGACATCGCAGGCGCCGCGGTGCTCGCTGCAAGGCAGGCCGGGGCCGAGGCGCCGGCAATGGAACAGGAGCGCCGCGGGGATCCGGGATACATCCTGCTCGCCGGCGGGCGCCGCGCCTTCGAACGGTCGGTAGCCTATCGCCGGCCCTTGCGAAGCTGGGCCTCGCGCGTCAACCGATCTGTCGGTGTCGGCGGCTATGTGACATTGATCGCTGTTGTCTCCGCAATATTTCTTGCGGCGCCGCTGCTCGCTCTTGATGCAGCCGGGGTTGGCCCGGCGGTTCTTGGCCTGCTTAGCATACTAGGCGCTATCCCCGCAGTCGACGCGGCCGTAGCGTTGGTCAATCGCGGGGTCAACATCAGCTTCGCGGCGTCGCCGCTCCCGGCCCTGGAGCTACTCGACGGGGTGCCCGCCGATCTGCGCACGCTCGTCGCCGTGCCAACGTTGCTCACCACGCTGGAAGGCGTCGAAGACCTGATCGAACGGCTCGAGATCCACCACCTTGCGAGCCCGGAAGGCGATCTGCATTTCGCGCTGCTGACCGATTGGACCGACGCCGTGACCGAGCACGCCGACGGCGACGCCGAGCTCATCGCCGCTGCGGCGGACGGCGTCGCGCGTCTCAATTTACGCTATGGCCCGGCGCCGGGCGGAGCGCGTTTCCTCCTTCTGCACCGGCGCCGCGTCTGGAATGAAGGTGAATCGCGGTGGATCGGATGGGAGCGCAAGCGTGGCAAGCTCCACGAACTGAATCGCCTGCTCCGCGCCGCGACCGACACCACTTTCATGGACGTGGGCTTTGGAACGCCCGCTGCTCCAACGGGTATTCGCTATGTCGTGACGCTTGATTCAGACACCCGATTGCCGCGCGAAGCGGTGCGCCGCCTGATTGGCAAGATGGCGCATCCGCTGAACCGGCCCCGCCTCGACGCCGGCGGCCGCCGTGTCGTCGAAGGCTACGCTGTCCTGCAACCTCGCGTCACGCCGTCGCTCCCGAACGGGAAGGAAGGCTCGCTATTCCAGCAAATTTTCTCCAGCGTGAGCGGCATCGATCCATACGCCTCGGCAGTTTCCGACGTTTATCAGGACCTGTTCGGGGAAGGATCTTATGCCGGAAAAGGCATCTACGACGTCGACGCTTTCGAGGCTACGCTCGCAAATCGTACGCCAGACTCGACCCTCCTCAGCCACGATCTTTTCGAGGGCGTGTTCGCGCGCGCAGGCCTCGCCTCGGATATCGAGGTCGTCGAGGAATTCCCAGCTCGCTATGACGTCGGCGCCAATCGCCATCACCGGTGGGCGCGCGGCGACTGGCAATTGCTCCCCTGGATTTTTGGGCGTGGACCGTCACAGTTAGGAAACGCGCCGGTGTCCAGCGTCCTTCCGGCAATCGGCCGTTGGAAAATGCTGGACAATCTTCGCCGCACGCTCTCTGCGCCCGCGGCAGTCCTTGCGTTGTTCGTGGGTTGGACCCTTCCGCTTGACGGGGGGCTGATCTGGACTCTGTTCGTTGTCCTGACGATCGTCCTGCCGACATTCATTCCCGTCGTCGCCGCGATTCCTCCGCGCCGTCCGGGCGTAACGATATCAAGCCATTTGAATGCGCTCAGCGACGATTTGAGCCTTGCCTGGAGCCTGTCGATACTGACCGTCGTGTTCCTAGCGGATCAGGCGTGGCTCATGGCGGATGCGATCGGTCGCACGCTCTGGCGCCTCGGCGTGAGCCGACGCCATCTGCTCGAATGGATTCCAGCTGCGCAGGCGACGATCGGTCTACGTCTGGACTTGATGGGTTTCGCGCGCCGAATGACGGGCGCGATTGTCATCGGCGCGGTGGTGGCCATTGTCGCGCTCACCTTTCGCCACGGGTCTTGGCCGGTGGCGCTTCCTTTCGCTGCGCTCTGGCTCGCTTCGCCCGCCGTTGCGCGCTTTGTAAGCCTGCCTCCCGCCGCCTCTTCTCGTCTGCCGATGACCGCCGCCGATGAGCAGGCGCTGAGGCGGACCGCCCGGCGCACTTGGAGATACTTTGAGACGTTCGTGACGTCGGCTGACAACTTGCTTCCGCCCGACAACTTTCAGGACGATCCGGCGCCTGCGGTTGCGCATCGGACCTCGCCGACCAATATCGGGCTCTATCTTCTCTCGGTCGTTTGCGCTCGTGATTTCGGCTGGATCGGGACTGGTCAAGCGATCGATCGTCTTGAGGCGACGCTCGCGACGATGGGTCGCCTGCAACGCGTGCGCGGTCACTTCTTAAACTGGTACGACACGCGAGATCTTCGACCACTAGAGCCAAGATACGTATCCACCGTCGACAGCGGCAATTTGGCAGGACACCTCATCGCGCTCGCCAATGCGTGCAGGGAGTGGAGCGACCGTCCGCTCAGCGTTGCGCAGCGCTTCAGCGGAGTCGCCGACGCGCTCGACATTACCCGCGCCGAGTGCGCCCGTTTGCATGACGGCCGCAAGACCCAGACCGTGACCTTGCACCAGTTGGACGACGCAGTCGCGGCCCTCGCGTCGGCTATGCAACTTGCCTCGCTTTCGCCACTCGACTGTCAGGCGCAGCTCGGCGACCTTCGCGCGAATGCAGAGATCATGGTCGACATCGCGAGCGCGCTCGCTGTCGAACGTGGCGATGGGATGAGCGCGGATATGGTGTTTTGGGCGTGTGCGGTCTTGAGTTCGATCGAAGCCCACCGTGACGATATCGCGCAGATCGCCGAGGTGACCAGTGTTCAGCGTGAAAGGCTGGCTGCTATCGAAAGCACCGCGCGGTCCATGGCGCTTGCGATGGAATTCGGTTTCCTGCTCGACCACGACCGGCAATTGCTGTCGATCGGATATCTGGTCAACGAAGGCGCGCTTGATAGCAATTGTTACGATCTCCTGGCTTCCGAGGCGCGTCTGGCCAGCTTCTTCGCCATCGCCAAAGGCGACGTTCCGGCGAAGCATTGGTTCCGCCTGGGCCGCGCCGCCACCCCTGTCGCGCGCGGCGCGGCCTTGATCTCCTGGTCGGGATCCATGTTCGAATATCTGATGCCCTCGCTCGTCATGCGAGCCCCGGCGGGAAGCCTGCTTGAGCAGACAAACCGACTGGTCGTGCGCCGTCAGATCGCGTACGCCGCGAAACTCGG
>JBAUXQ010000030.1:0-2448 GCA_049584355.1 Roseiarcus sp.
CCCGTCATCGCCGCGATCCATGGCGTCGCGCTCGGCGGCGGCTTCCAGATCGCCCTCGGGGCCGACATACGTTATGTCGCGCCGGAGGCGCGGCTGTCGATCCTGGAGATCAAATGGGGCCTCGTGCCCGACATGAGCGGCGTCGCGCTGATGCGCGAGCTCGCCCGCTCCGACGTGATCCGCGAGCTCAGCCTGACGGGGCGCGTCTTTTCCGGCGCCGAGGCGCTGACTTACGGCTTCGCCACCAGCCTCCACGCCGATCCGCTCGCCGCCGCCCGCGCTACAGCAAAGGAGATCGCCGGCCGCAGCCCCGACGCGGTGCGCGCGGTCAAGCGGCTCCTCAACATGGCGAGCGACGCCGACACGGCCGCGATCCTTAGCGCCGAATCGAAGGAGCAGGCGGCGCTGATCGGCTCGCCGAACCAGGTCGAGGCGGTGCGGGCCGGGGTCGAGGCGCGCGCGGGACGGTTCGCGGACGGGGGTGAAGACGGCCGGCCCCTCCGCGCCCGGTCTCACCGCCAATCGTCGAGCACGAAGAGCCCAGGGCGGCTATAGGCCGGCTCGTTCGGACGGTGCATCGTTACGACCTGCATGCGGGTGCGAAACCCGCGCGCCATCATCTGACGGTAGGCCTCCTCGCGCGCGGTGCTGACCCCGGCCAGAACATTCCCCACGCGGACCGACAAGGCGAGGGCGCCGCAGGCGTCGAGAAGCGCGCCGAAGCGGGCGCCCGCTCCCGGCCCGGGCCGCGCCGCGCCAAACTTGACGAACAGACAGTCGGCGCCCGCCTCGCTCGCCGGCCCCCAGTGACAGACAGCGAAGCTGTCAAGGCGGCTCTCGCCTCCTCGCAGGACTATCGTGTCGCCGAGGTTGCGCGCGGCGACCGTGCGAATTTCGCCGCCAAGGTCGAGCCCCTCAAAAAGCTCTTCGCTCAGGGCGCGGCTCGCCCTTTCGGCCTCCTGCCGCTCGCCGGCGGCAAGTTGGGAATAGCGCGACACACCCAGCCCCCCGCCGGGCCGGGCCGGGGCGGCCATGATCGCAGTCAAATTGCGCGGGTAGAACCCGAACTTCTGGTAGAGCCAGACATGCTTGGGGCTATGGGGAAACGTGCAGAGCCCGGCGTGACTTACGCCCCAGCGCTCGAACTGGTTGCTGACAGCCGCGACCAGCGGGGTCGCCACGCCTTTGTCCCAGAGGTCCGGTCGCACGGACAGCGGTCCAAAGAACCCGACGCTGCCCCAGCGCGTCGCAAAATTGACCCCGGCGAGGTGACCTTTCTCGTCGTCGGCGGCGAAGGAGGCGACATGCTCCGCGCCATGGCGGCCGTAAACGTAGTCGAAGTCGGTCCAGAAATTATCCAGATCCGGCGCCCCTAAAAAAGTTCCGAAAGCGGTGCGAACGATTTTCTGCGCTTGCGGGAGGTCCTGGTCGGCGAGAGGTCGCACCCCTGACATTGCGTTTCCCCAGTTGTCGATGTCCCGAGTATGAAGCCGCTGGCGCGATTGTCCAGCGGGCGCATGAGAGATGCGTTCGCCCTTCCAAAACGCGACCTATCCGCGTACTCCTTGCGAGACGGCGCGGACGAGCGCCTGATCCTGGACGTATCGCCAAACGTCGCCCCGCGGAGGACGCGCCCATGTTCGCCAATGGCCTGTTCGCGGGCAAGAAAATCCTCGTCACCGGCGGCGGCACCGGGCTCGGCAAGGCGATGGCGGAGCGGTTTCTTGGCCTCGGGGCCGAGATCGCCATCTGCGGCCGGCGCAAGAGCGTCTGCGACGCGACCGCCGCGGAACTGATGAAGGCGCATGGCGGGCGCGTTTCGAGTTACGGCGTCGACATTCGCGACGCCGCCGCGGTCGAGGCGATGGTCGAGGAGATCTTCCGCGAGGGCGCGCTCACCGGCCTCGTCAACAACGCGGCCGGCAATTTCATCTCCCGCACCGAGGACCTGTCGCCGCGCGGGTTCGATGCGATCGCCAATATCGTCATGCACGGCACCTTCTACGTCACCCAGGCGATCGGAAAGCGATGGATCGCCAGCAAGCACAAGGGCGCCGTGGTCTCGATCGCGGTCACCTGGGTGCGCAACGGCGGCCCGTTCGTCGTGCCCTCGGCGATGAGCAAGGCGGCGATCCAGGCGATGACGATGTCGCTGGCGCAGGAATGGGGCCGCTACGGCATCCGCCTCAACGCGATCGCGCCCGGCGAAATCCCGACCGAGGGGATGAGCAAGCGGCTCATGCCAGGCGCCGAGCCCGGCGCGTCCGCCGCCCGCAATCCGATGGGGCGCGTCGGCCGGATGGAGGAATTGCAGAATCTCGCGGCGTTCCTGATGTCCGACGGCTGCGAGTGGCTGAGCGGCGAGACGATCGCGATGGACGGCGCGGAGGCGCTCGCCACCGGCGGCAATTTCTATGAGCTGCGCCAATGGGGCGACGCCGAATGGAA
>JBAUXQ010000031.1:0-4049 GCA_049584355.1 Roseiarcus sp.
GCCGCCGCCGCGAGAAATGCGGCAAGCTGCTTAAGCTTGCCCTTGAGAACGGCGTGATAGTCGCGATGGCGCGCGTAGACCGAAATCGCGCCGGCGTCGGGGCGCTCGAGGGCAGCCAGCGGATCGCCGTCCGGGCCGTAGTTGAGGCCGAGCATGACGACCTCCGGGCTTGGCCCATCAGCGCCTTAGGATCGACCCTCCGCTCGACGGTCTCGGCCATCCAGGTCATGTCGCCGTGCGCGCCTTCGGCGAGCCAGGCTGCAAGGCGCTCGCCGGCTTGAGCCGGCGTTTCGGCGGCCGCGACCCGGCAGGCATCGAAGCCGAGCGCGCGGGCCTCGGCGCGTAAGGCTGCTAAAAGTCGAGATCGGCGTAAGCGACGCTCGGCGTCATCCCGGGCAGCCGCTCGGCCAGAAGAGGGCGGAACGCCGGGCGCGACTTCATCCGCGCGTACCAGGTCTTGGCGGTTTCGTTCTCGTCCCACTGCGCGTCGCCCAGATAGTCGATGCAGGATAGGTGCGCCGCCGCCGCGAGGTCGGCGTAAGTCAGCCGGTCGCCGGCCAGCCAATTGCGGGCCGAGATCAGGTAGCCGATATAGCGCAGATGATAGCGCAGATTGGCGCGCGCCGCGCGCACCGCGTCCATGTCCGGGCCGCCGCCGCCTTGCGCCGCGCTCATGAAGCGCTTGTTGATCTTCTCCCGCACCAGCCACTGGCTTGCCTCATTGAAGAACTTGACATTGAACCAGTGCGTCAGCCGGCGAGTCTCGGCGCGGGCCAGCGGATCGTCCGGCATCAGCCGGCGCTCGCCGAGGCCCGGGCCCCGCGTCTCATCGAGGTATTCGGCGATCACCGCCGCGCCTGATAGACTCGGCGCATCGTCATCGATCATGACCGGCGTCGCGCCTTCGGGGGCGATCATGAGGAACTCCCGACGCCGGTCCCACGCCCGTTCCTCGACGAGCCTCGGCTCGATTCCCATTTCGCCGAGGACGAGGCGGACAAAACGGGAGTGAGGACAAAAGGGATGGTGATAGAGCGTGATCATTGGGAGCCGAGCAAGAGCCGCGGGAGCCGAGAGCCGGCGACAGCGCCGCTCGTCGGAAGGCTTCAAATGCTGCGGGCCAAGTTAACTCGGGGTTAACCGCCGGCCGCCTCGAATGCGCGCGGTTAACGCGACACCCGCCTTCCGCCGTGTCGAGATCAGGCGGCGTCGCACCGCGCCAAATTCTGTCCTGCGCCGACTTGGCGCCTGGCGTGCGCTTGCCTCATCGAGACGGGCCGAGGATCTCGGCTGACTGGATGCGCCAGACTTCGGCGGCGTTCATGCGCGCCCAAGCCTCGGCCAGCGAATTGTTGGCGTCGATCGCCCGGCACGCATCCTCGATCACGAAAGTGGCGAAGCCCTCGCCGCGCGCATCCAGCGCCGAATGGGCGACGCAGAAATCGGTCGCCAGGCCGCAGGCGAACACCCGCTTCACCCCGCGAGCCTTGAGTAGCGCCGCAAGCCCGGTCGTCGTCTTGCCGTCCGCCTCGACGAAGGCGGAATAGGAATCGATTCCAGGGTGCATGCCCTTGCGCAGGATGAGGAACGCGAGGTCGACCGCAAGGTCAGGGTGCAGCGCCGCGCCTGGCGTCCCCTGCACGCAATGGTCGTGCCATAAAGTCTGATCGCCAAATTCGAGCCGCTTCGTCTCGAACGGCTCCGCGCCTTCGTGGGTTGAGGCGAACGAGGCGTGTCCCGGCGGGTGCCAGTCCTGCGTCACTACCACATGCTCGAAGCGGCTCGCCAATCGATTGACGAGCGGGACGATCTCGTCGCCTCCCTCGACCGCCAGCGCCCCGCCCGGCATGAAATCGGCCTGCAGGTCGATCGCCAGAAGGACGTCCCGGCTATCGATCGAGATCGGCGAGGCCATTGGCGCTAGCTTCTCCTATCGCCGCGGGAGCGCGCAGGCGTTTGCGCTCATAGTTCAAAACGACCACGAGCGCGAACATCAGCGGCAGGATCAGATATAGAAGCCGGAACACTAAGAGGGCGGCGACGACATTGGGCTGCGGCGCGTCCGGCATCGCTTCGACAAAGGTGAACTCGAGCACGCCGAGGCCCCCGGGCGCGTGGCTCATGAGCGCGATCGAAAACGAGGCGACAAAGACCCCGAGCACGACCGCAAAGCCGGGATTGGCGGCCGCCGGACGCGCGAAATAGATGATGCCGGACGCGCCGACCAGCTCCAGAGGGGCGGCGAGCAATTGCCGCGCCGCGACAGGCGGACGCGGGTAGACGAGTTCGTAGGCGCCGATCTTGAGCGGAGGAAAGTGCAACAACGAGCCAACGACATAGAGGCTCGGCGCCGCGACGAGCGCCGCCGCGCCGACCCGGCCGAGCCACAACGGCGCGCCGCCGAAGCGCTCGACCAATTCGGGGTGAAACAGCAGCGAAAATCCGCCCACCGTCGCCGCCCCGAGCGCAAAGGTGAACGAGCAAAACGCCACCAGTACGCCGATCTCGCCGACGCTGAGCCCCTTCTCCGAATAGGCGCGATAGCGCACGACCGCGCCCGAAAGCACCGAAGCGCCGATGTTATGGGCGAGCGCATAGGCTGTGAACGACGCCACCGCGACATATCGCCAACTTAAGCGCCGGCCCAAATGCAAAAGTGCGATCTGGTCGTACCAGGCGAGCGCAGCGTAGGCGAGGAAGGTCGAACCGATCGCCAGGAGCCACCGGGTGGGCGGAATCGAGAAGAGCGCAGTCTTCAGGCTGCCAAACGACAGCCCACGCAAGTCCTTGAACAAGAGCCACGACGAGATCGCGACGGCGACGAGGCCGATGATCGGCCATGCGGCGTCATGAACGCGCTTCATTCCCGTGTTCGCTCTCAACCGCTCACCGCGCGCTCGCCCCGTCCTCCCTGCCCGAGCGAGGCGGCAAACGCAAGACTTGCGCGCCCGCGAACAGCCGGCGCTCCCGCATCCCGCAGCCTTGCAGTAAAAACCGAATCATGCCTGACTTTCTGTGTCCGGTTTCAGCCGGTCGGCAGGAGGGTAGCGGCCATCTCCGCAATCATTTCGTCATTGCGGTCGTCGCGAGTGCGCCTCATGTCTTCTGCCGCTCTAGAGCCGATCGCGTCGGCGGGGCGGCCAATCGGCATGCGGCTCGGAAAGCATGACGTGCGCCGCCTTGAGCCGTCTGAGGGGCGAGCTAAAGCCTTGATGATTCGGCGCACCGACTTGACGCCATCCCGCGCTCAGCGCATCTGCGTGGGTTCGATGCCGATGCTCGTCCTGCCCTTTCCAGCGATCAATCCCGTTCTGGTGCAATGGGGTCCATTGGCCGTTCGCTGGTACGCTCTCGCCTATATCGCCGGCCTCGTTCTGGGCTGGCGGCTCATTCGCCACATCGTCTCCGACGACCGTTACTGGAACGGGGTGAAGCGGCCAAGCCCCGAGAGCATCGACGATCTGCTTGTCTATTGCGCCTTCGGGGTCATTATCGGCGGCCGGCTCGGCAATGTGCTGCTCTACGATCCGCAGTATTATTTCTCCCATCCGATCGATATTTTGAAAATCTGGGAAGGCGGCATGGCCTTTCACGGCGGGCTGATCGGCGCTCTAATCGGCATCCTCATCTTCTCCCGCCGCTATGGCGCGCCGACGCTGACCGTGGTGGACCTCTGCTCGCTCGTCGCGCCGATCGGCATCTTCCTTGGCCGCATCGCCAATTTCATCCGCCCCGAACTCTGGGGGCGCCGGACCGACGTCCCGTGGGCGGTTATCTTTCCAGGAACGGACGGTCAGCCGCGCCACCCGAGCCAGATTTACGAAGCGCTGCTCGAAGGACTGCTGGCGTTTGTCATTCTCTATGCGCTCGCGCAAATGGGCGCGCTGCGCCGACCGGGCGTAATCACCGGGGTGTTCGCCATCGTTTACGGCGCGGCGCGTATTTTCAGCGAATTCTTTCGCGAACCGGATCCGCGCCTTGAGGAGCTTGGACGCGGGTTGACGATGGGCATGGTCCTCTCGCTTCCGCTGATCGTCGCTGGCTTGGGA
>JBAUXQ010000032.1:0-3350 GCA_049584355.1 Roseiarcus sp.
CCCGCCGCCCAGCCGGCGACCGCGGCGGTCAGGATCTCGCCGCGCGAGCCCGCGGCGGCCGCGACGCCGACGATGAGGCTCGCGGTCGAAATGATGCCGTCGTTGGCGCCGAGCACCGCCGCCCGCAACCAGCCGGTGCGATTAACGTAGTGCGATTCCGCTCCCGGCATGGCGCCCCATCCCCGACAAGCTTTCCGGCTACTCGCCCATTATGAGCGTAAGGCGATTGGCCAGACGACGCCATGACCCACCTTACCAGAGGCGTCGCACTCCATAAGCGTCGAAGGCGCGCTCGTTGGAGAGGAGGACGAGGTCGTCGAGGATCGCTTGGGCGATCAGCATCCGGTCAAATGGATCGCGATGCGGACCCGGCAAGGCGCCGGCCGCTTGCGCATGGCGAATTGCAATCGGCATGCCGACGAAGCCTTGACTTTCGATCGCCTCGGCCAGGTCGCCGACGATCGCGCTTGCGCCAGGAAGCTTGCCTGAACGGTGTTTCGCGGAGATTTCCCACACCGAAGCGGCGCTCACAAAGACCGGGCCCGTATCTTCGCCAATCGCTTTGCGCGCGCCGACGCTCAATTTTCTGTCGCCGGCGAGCCACCACAGAAAGGCGTGGGTGTCGATGAGGAGGCGGATCAGGTTACTCCCATTCCTTCAGCTCCGTCTCAGTCATCGGCTCGAAGAATTCCGACCCGACGCTGACTATTCCCTTCATGGCCCCGAAGCGGTGCAGAGCCGGGCGCGAACGTACGGGCGTCAACCTTGCGATCGGGGTTTTGCCGCGTGCGATGATGATCTCCTCTCCGGCTTCCACCCGGGCGAGGAGTTTCGACAGGTTGGTCTTTGCGGCATGGACAGTGACGGTGGACATTCCACACTCCCCCCCCGGTTAGTCCACACGTTAGCTAATGCTTCCCTGCGTGTCCACCGCCTTACCCGTTCGACGCCCGCCATCCGCTCGAAAAGCTCCAACCGACGCTCTGGCCTGGGATGGCCTTGCCAGCGGTGTACCAAGTGGTACATTCGCCCAATCCTGCAGGGAGAGCCGTGATGCAGCAGATCAGGATTTCCGCGACCGCGAGGAGCAAGGCCGATCCAGCGCGCGTTTTCGCAATTCTCAACGACCCGCCCGGCTGGCCGTCCTGGTCGATCTTCGATGCGGTCGAGCTCAACCGGCCCGGCCGCGACGCGCCGCATGGCGTCGGCTCGATCCGCACCTTCGTCACCAAGGTGTCCCGCGCACGCGAGGAGGTGGTTGAACTGATCCCCGACCGGCGCCTGACCTATGTGCTGTTGGCGGGTTTCCCTTTGCGCGACTACAAGGCGGTCGTCGAAATCGAGCCGGAATCGGAAGGCGGGAGCCGCATCACCTGGAGCGCGGCCTTCTATTCCAAATATTTCGGCGCCGGCTGGTTCTGGTCGGCGCTGCTCGGTCGGACGCTGGCAACCATGTCGAAGAAACTGGCGGCGGCGGCCGAGGCTCGGTTGGGGCCCCGCGCGGCGGCGCCGCAGGCGTAGCCGCTGCCCGTGCCGAAAGCCAAGGCTGTCAGCCCGAGTGAGCGGCTTCTGTCCGCGACTATGAACTATGTCGCCAGGCACGGCATCGGGGAGCTGACCTTACGGCAGCTCGCGGCGGCGCTCGGCACCAGCCATCGCATGCTCGTCTACCATTTCGGTTCGAAGGAAGGCCTGCTGACCGAGGTGGTGCGCCGCTCCGAGGCCGAGGAGAGGGCCTTCGCCGCCCAAATCTTGGCCGACCGGGAAACGCCGCCGATCGAGCAGGCGCGCCGAATCTGGAAGCAGCTTTCCGAACCGGACATGGCCCCGCGCGAGCGTCTGTTCTTTGAGGTCTACGCTCAGGCGCTGCAGGGACGGCCGCACACGCGAGAACTGCTCGACGAGATTGTCGACGCTTGGCTCGCGCCCCTGATCGACGTCAACCTGCGGAACGGCATGCCGCGCCACCAGGCGGAACCGGCGGCGCGTGTCGCCCTAGCCATCACCCGCGGCCTGCTGTTGGACCTTCTCGCCACCGGCGATCGCAAAGCCGTCGACGCAGCAATGGAGCATTTTCTGGCGAATTATCTGCCCATGTCGTCAGGCCGGACCGCCCCGCGCTGAGCGCGTCGCATTCTTCACCCGGTCCTGCGAGCGCAAGTAAAAGAATGAGCCAAGCGAGGAGCGCTAACACGGGCGCGCGAAATCACCGCTCTTGCGAACAAACCGCGAAACATGATTCCCTCGAACCATGTCGCTCGCCCTGATTCGCACGACGCCAGCGGTTGAGCTCAATCCCGAGCAAGAGCGCGCCGTCGAGCATGGGATCGGCGATCCGCGCGGACCCGGGCCCCTGCTCGTCGTCGCCGGCGCCGGCTCGGGCAAGACGGCGATGCTGGCGCACCGGGTGGCGGCGCTTATCCTCGCCGGCGCCGATCCGAAGCGCATCATGCTCGCCACCTTCTCCCGCCGAGCGGCGGCGGAGCTGGGCCGGCGGGTCGAGCGGCTCCTCGCCCGGCGTCTCGCGCCCGAGGCCGCCCAAGCGGCGAAACCGGCCTATGCCGGCACGTTCCACGCCATCGGCGCCCGGCTCCTGCGCGAATATGCGCCCCGGCTCGGCCTTGATCCGCAGTTCACCATCCACGACCGCGAGGATTCGGCCGACCTCATGAACTGGGCGCGGCACGAAGCCGGGCTCGGCGAAACGAAGGACCGCTTCCCGACCAAGGCGACGTGCCTGGCCATCTATTCGCGCGTCGTCAACGCCCGTGGCGAGCTCAAGGCCACGCTCGGGAAATGGTTCCCGTGGGTCGCGGCGCACGAGGCGCCGTTGCGGACGCTGTTTGCTTCGTACGTCGAGATGAAGCAGCGCCAGAACGTGCTCGATTACGACGACCTTCTGCTCTATTTCGCCCAGATGCTGACCGAGCCCGCGATCGCTCAGGAGATCGCCGCCCGCTTCGATCACCTGCTGGTCGACGAGTACCAGGACACCAACGCTCTCCAAGGCGAAATCGTGCTGCGCTTAAGGCCGCAAGGTAGGGGCTTGACGGTCGTGGGCGACGACGCGCAGGCAATCTATTCGTTCCGCGCCGCGACGGTGCGCAACATTCTCGATTTTCCGCGCGCCTTCGATCCGCCCGCGCTCATCGTGACTCTCGAGCGCAACTACCGCTCGAGCGGCGCCGTCCTTGCCGCGGCCAACGCCGTGATCGCGCTCGCGCCCGAACGCTTCACGAAGAACCTTTGGACCGACCGGCCCGCGGGCGCCCTTCCGCTGCTCATCACCGTCGCCGACGACGCCGATCAGGCGCGCTTCGTCGCGACCCGGGTGCTCGCCAATCGCGAGG
>JBAUXQ010000033.1:0-1569 GCA_049584355.1 Roseiarcus sp.
GAACTATGGCCAGCAAGTCGTCCAGATGGGGACCTTCTCGCTCAGCGTCAACGGAACCCAGGTTTGCGCCGACAATGCGAGTTTCGCCTATAACGTCTACGGGGGCGCATGCACGGGCGCGGGGATCGCGAGCTCGTTCATCAGTTATACCACCGGCGCGTATGAGGTCACCTTCTCGTCGCCGCCGGCGAACGGCGCGATCATTCAGGCGACCTGGACCGTTCTCTCCAGCCGGGACGCCACCAACGGAGCCGAGCAGGTCGACACGTTCGGCAACGGGACGGCGACGAGCGGCTTCTGGTCGGCGCTGTTCGAGAAATATCCCGGCGGAGCTTCGACGCACGTCTACAGCGGCTGCAACAGCGAGTGGGGCGAGTTCAACCTGACCGGCGGCTACGCCGTCAATGCGATCGGGTTCAGCCAGCGCATCTCATGGTTCTACGGCACCAAGTTGCCCTCGATCATTCCGGGCCAGGCAGCCGCCGCCCCGTTCGTCAGCCTGGGCTTTTGGAACAGCCAGGGCTCATCGCTGTTCAGCTCCTCCGCGCCGGCGCCATTTTCCGGGCTCATGGGCTGCGACCAATGGTTCAAGGACGTTGCGACGCCCTCGACCTTTACCGGGACCGTCACCGGAGGGGGCACGAGCAGCCCCGTTCTCACCCTCTTGAGCTCGGTGACTGGTGCTTTATGGGAAGGCGAAGTCCTCGGCTGCAATCCCTATTCGACCGCCTGCTCGGGCATGGGCGGGGTCACGCCCTCGATCACGCTTGGGACCCAGATCACCGGCATCCTGAGCGGGACCTGGGGCGCGAGCGGCTCGACCTATTCGCTGACCGCTCCGGGCGGCGCGGCCAACGTCGTCAACGTCGCCTCGCAGCCGATGATCAACGAGGTCTATTACAGCGGCCCCGGCCCGGCCGTTTACGCCGGCGGCATGCACGACACCATTAACCAGATCGGCTCGGCGGCCTCGCTCGGCGGTATCGCGGGCCACCTGGCGGCCGGGTGGGCAGGAGGGCGGAGGGTTGGGGTCCGCGCGGGCATCGAGATGGCGGCTGCACTCAGCGCTAACCCGGGCCTGGCGTCGCCGCCGACGCTTCTCCGCGCCGTTGACCCCAATTGCGACCCCGCAGCGCTCGCATCGCCGTGCTTCGTCGTCGGTTCGGCCTATTCCACCACGGCGACCACGACTTCGATCAGCGGGTCGGTGCTGACTTTCAATGGCCTCAGCGCCAATACGCTGCCGATCGTCGATGGCCAAGCAGTGTCGTGCTCCGCGTGCAACGCTGGCCTCTATGTCGTCTCGGTGTCCAATCCGCCGACCCAATCGACGGTCGCCGGGGCGGGCCAGATCGGCTCGGCCAATAACGGCATGACGGTGACGCTCAACGCCGCGCCCGGAGTGAGCGGCGCGGTCGCCTTCACCTTCGGCTGCAAGGGGACTTCGGGGACGGGATCGAACTGCATCATCGTTGATTTTTCGATCAACACCACGGGCGCCTACGGGACAACGGCGTCGCTCGCCACCTGCGGCGCCAATACTCTGCAAGGATTTCCGGGGACGTATTC
>JBAUXQ010000034.1:0-9391 GCA_049584355.1 Roseiarcus sp.
CGGCGACGCGGATCGGGCGCGTGGCGCCGCCGCGCCGCGCCAGATCCGGCAGCGCCTTGAGCGCCGCCCGCGCCCCGCCGCAATTGGTGATGAGCGCCCGGAATGTGCGCGGGCCGACGTTCTCCGATCGGGTGAGCCGCAGCCAGTCGAAGCGTTGTTGGTCAGTAAGGCGCGACTCGGGATTCATCGCCATCGGCTCTAGGTTTTCTGCCCGATTTTCGACTCGGAGCCCTGGAGAAGGCGCATGATGTTGGCGCTGTGCTTGAACCAGATCAGCGCCGAGAGCGCGGCGAAGACGATCGCCGCGCCGCCCTCCCCGATCGCCGCCATCACGATCGGCGACGCGAGCGTCGCCGCCAACGCCGCGGCGGAGGAGTAGCGCGTGAGCGCCGCGACCACGAGCCAGACAATGACGAACACGAACGCCGCCGGCCAGGCGAGGCCGATGAGGCCGCCGAGATAGGTCGCCACGCCCTTGCCGCCCTTGAACCTGAGCCAGACCGGGTACATGTGGCCGAGGATTGCGCCGGCCGCGGCCGCGATAGCCGTCGGCGGCCCGAACGCCCACCAGGCCACAACGACCGCGAGCGTCGCCTTGAGAGCGTCGAGAATGAGCGTCGCCGCTGCGAGCCCCTTGCGCCCGGTGCGCAGAACATTGGTCGCGCCGATGTTGCCCGACCCGATCGAGCGCAGGTCGCCCGCTCCGAAGAGCTTCGTCAGCACGAGCCCGAACGGAATCGAGCCGAGACAATAGCCGAGCGCCAGCGCCAGCGCCCCGCCATAGTAAAACCCGCCCATGAACGCTTCCAGCCGACGTCGGTTGAACGAAAGCTTTTGATCCGAGACTATTCGTGTGCGACCCGGCCGGCAACCAGCGTCATCTTGACCCGGCCCTCGAGCCGGGCGGCGTCGAAGGGCGTGTTGCGGCAGCGCGAATGGAGCGAGCCCGGATCGAGCACATAGGGTTCGTCCGGATCGAAGCGGATGACGTCGGCCGGCGCGCCGACCGCGAGCCTGCCGACCGGCAGCCTGAGGATCTCGGCCGGCCGTGCGGTCATCGCACGGATGAGGCGGGGCAGCGTCACATGCCCGCCCGCGACCAGGCGCAGGCTCGCCGACAGCATCGTCTCGACGCCGATCGCGCCCGCGGCGGCTTCCGCGAACGGCAGCCGCTTGGTCTCGACGTCCTGCGGATCGTGATCGGAGCAGATGATGTCGATGAGCCCCGCGCTCACCGCCTCGACCAGGGCCACGCGCTCGTCCTCCGCCCGCAGCGGGGGCATGAGTTTGAGAAACGTGCGGTAGTCGCCGACGTCGAGCTCGTTGAGCGTCAGGTGGTTGATCGAGGCGCCGCAGGTCGCCGGCCAGCCTGCGTGACGCGCCCGCGCCATCGCCTCGAGCGAAAGACGGTTCGAGATGAGCGCGGCGTGATAGCGGGCGCCGGTCAGCGCAACCAGGCGCAGATCGCGCTCGAGCACGATCGTCTCCGCTTCGCGCGGCACGCCCGGCAGGCCGAGCCAGCTCGCGCGCAGACCCTCCGCCATCACCCCCTCGCGGCTCAGCGACCGGTCCTCGCAAACCGGCGCGACGAGCGCGTCGAAGTCGCGCGCATAGGTCATGGCGCCGCGCATGGTGCGGGCGTCGGCGACCGAATGGGCGCCGTCGCAGAAGGCGATCGCCCCCGCTTCAGCGAGCAGGCCGATTTCAGCGATCTCCTCGCCGGCGAGCCCCTTGGTCAATGCCGCGGCGGGGTGGACACGAACCTTGGCGTCGTCGCGGGCGCGGCGCAGGATGAAGTCGACCACCGCGGGGTCGTCGACTGGCGGGTTGGTGTCGGGGCGGGTGATAAGCGTGGTCACGCCGCCCGCGGCGGCCGCGGCGCTGGCGCTGGCGATGGTCTCGCGATGCTCGGCCCCAGGCTCGCCGACGAAAGCGCGCATGTCGACGATGCCGGGCGAAACGACGTCGCCCTCGCAGTCGATGACCCGCGCCTCGGCCGGCAGCTGGTCGCGCGTGACCGCCGAGCCGACGCCGGCGATGACGCCGTCGATCACGATAAGCCCGCCGCGCGTCTCGGTCTCCTGAACGGGATCGATGAGACGCGCGTTGACGAAGGCGATCGGCGGATGAGACGGCATGGGCCGCCGCTGATTATCGGCCGGCGCCTGTGAGCGCAAGGACGAGGGGTTTGCTCTTGCCTGCCCCGCCAAAAGCGGCTAGACGCCGCATTCCTCCGCGGCGCCCCCGCCGCCGAGCCGATCTAAGCGCCCGTAGCTCAGCTGGATAGAGCACCAGACTACGAATCTGGGGGTCAGGAGTTCGAATCTCTTCGGGCGCGCCAGTAATTTCAATTTATTATGCCAACATCGCGGTTCTAACGAGATGATGTTTAGAACGGCGGTTTTTTCGACATCCGCCAAGAAAGACATTCCGCCCGCGTTGTTCACTAGGTGGATTGAAGGACCGGGTTTACGCCAGGTGGATTGAAGGACCGGCCGTGGGGCGATCGCCCCAACCCCCTCGCGGGATTGCCGGCAAGCATTGCAACCTCAGAGACTGCCCTCGGCGCCATCGGCGGGGTATTTTCCCGCCTGCGGCCGATCCCTGCTTTCGCATTAAGCGGTCGACTTCTTCGCGGAGCTTTACCGCGTCGATGCGCGGCTCGCCTGTGAGTGAGCTCGCTGACGGTTCGTGCGGTGCGTTCCCTGTCAGTGAGGGTCCGCAGCTCGGCGTCTGGCGCGCTGGCGATGGGTCGAGCTCGAAACAAAAGCCGCGCTCGAGCGTTTGGGCCTTGGTTGGGGGTTCGGCGAACAGCAGGAGCTTCGTGCATGGCCGCGTCCCAGCATCACCCACCTTCTCGCCGCGATGTCGTCGGCGCGGGAGGCGTCGGCCTTTTGGCCTCGGCCGCTCCGGCCTTTGCACAGACCGCGGCGGCTCCGGATGAAGGGGCCGATTTGCGCGATCCGAGGGAGAAATATCCGCGTCCTCCCTTCAAGCGACAGTCCCAGCCCTGGCCGGGTCTGGCCGGCCAAATGGATCCGCGGCCCGATCACGGAGAGACCAGCTATCGTGGCTCCGGGCGGCTTGCCGGGCGAAAGGCGCTCGTGACGGGCGGCGACTCCGGCATGGGCCGGGCGGCGGCAATCGCCTTCGCCCGCGAGGGCGCCGACGTCGCGATCAATCATCTGCCCGAAGAGGAAGCGGACGCACGCGAAGTCATTGAACTCATCAGAAAAGATGGCCGGACCGGCCTGTCGATTCCAGGCGATCTCCGCGATGAAGCTTTCTGCCAGCGCCTCGTCGATGAAGCGGTTCGAGGCCTTGGCGGCCTTGACATCCTGGTGATGAACGCCGGACGTCAGCAGACACGGAAGTCAATTCTCGATCTCTCGAGTGCGGACTTCGACGCGACCATGAAGACCAACATCTACGCGCCATTCTGGATCATCAAGCATGCGCTGCCGCACCTGCCGCCGGGGTCCACGATTGTCGCGACGACGTCGGAGCAGGCTTACGATCCGTCACCAGACCTCTATGACTACGCGCAAACGAAAGCGGCAACGATGAACTATGTGAAATCGCTTTCGAAGCAGCTTGCCAGCAAAGGGATTCGCGTCAATGGAGTCGCGCCAGGCCCGATCTGGACTCCGCTGCAGGTGAGCGGCGGCGCGACCATGGAGAAGCTCGAGAAGTTCGGTGGCCAAACCTCGCTTGGTCGTCCGGGCCAACCGGCGGAGCTTGGGTCCATTTATGTCCAGCTGGCCGCGAACGATGCAAGCTATGCGACCGGGCAGGTATACGGTTCGTCGGGTGGCGGCGGACAGCCGTAAGCCTCGATGGCGGCCCGGCTGGAATTTGGCTACCGGGAATCGCAATAGTAGTAAGAATGGGCGGGCCCGCAGTCCTGGGTGAAGACAAAGACGACTGCGAGGAAGGCGCCGAGAGCGAATATCAGCGCTGCCGCCAGGACGAAGGCAAGCACGGATAAGGTAGATCGGATGCTCATTGGAATACCGAGCCAGTGACCCAGTCGCGTCTCGTGTGCGCGAACTTTGCCCGATGAACAAACCGACTTGGCTGATTGGGGAGAGAAGTTCATCATGCGCCGCACCACCAGATGCTGAACTCGAACTGGCTTGCTTTGTTCCAGCCTCAATCAATGAGCCGATTGTCGACGGCAAGAGCGTTTCTGGCGCTAGGAGTTCTCGGGCAAAGGGAGTCCCCGCGTCCACGCGGGGCGCAGTCTACGGATCGCCTGGTTGGGCCGCGATCTGTTCGATCGTGCACTGTCGGGCCGGCTTGTCGGGCCTCCAGCGAAGCAGCTTGGTCCCGTGGCGGAAGCGACCGCCCGTCACGTGATCATATCGAACCTCGACGACCAGTTCGGGACGCAGCGGCTCCCATTCGCCGCTGCGCTCCGTGCTCCATCGGCTGGGCCCGCCGGGAGCGGCGCCGGTGAATCCCGGCGGCGCACGGAGCGCGCGAAGCTTGCGGGTCAGCGCCGGACGCTCGTCATTGGCGATTGTGGAGGTGAAGCCGACGTGGTCCAGCAGGCCCTCCGGATTATAGAGACCGAGCAGCAGCGAGCCGACTTCGCCCGCCCGGCTCTGATAGCGAAAGCCGCCGACCACGCAATCGGCCGTCCGGAGCCGCTTGATCTTCAGCATCGCGCGCTCGCCGCTCAAATACGGCGCATCCAGTTTCTTGGCGATGACGCCGTCCCGCCCGTCGCGATCGAAATCCTTCAGCCAGCTGGTCGCGACGGCGAGATCTCGCGTGCATGGGGTGACGATCAGCTTTCCGGCGATTGAGGTCTGCTGCCCGAATTCCTCGAGCGCCCTTCGCCGCTTCTCGAGGGAGAAAGACCCGACATTCGCTCCGTCCGGACCGATCAGCATATCGAACAGGATGAGCCGGGCGGGCGTTTCGATCGACAGACGTCGGATCCGGCTCGCCGCCGGATGCAGGCGCGCTTGCAGCGCGTCGAAGGCAAGCCGCCCGTTGAGTTCGATCACCAACTCGCCGTCAACGACAAATCGCTCGAACGGAGCGCGCAACAGGGTTTCGACAACCTCGGGGAAATAGCGATCAAGAGGTTTTCCGGACTTCCCCATCAGCCGAACCGACTCGCCCTGCTTGAACGCGAGGCAGCGAAAGCCGTCCCATTTCGGCTCGAATTGCCATCGGCCGGGCTCGTCGGGGAGAGCTTCGGCGGACTTCGCTTCCATCGGGGAAATGTCGAGCGGCGAGGCAAAAATGCCCGCAAGCCCGCTGGCGGAGGTTCGTCCTGCGTTCATCGGAATGCCCTTTCACCAAGTCGAGCAGATTGGCCAACGAGTGCAATAGGTCTTGGTTCCAAACTCGACCCTGGCGAGACCCACCGCTCCAAGCGCCGGATCCCAAGAAAATAGTTTTGCTTCTCGGGAACCTCTGCAACCGGACGAAGTTTTTGATCCGCTGGGGAGGGCCTCAGGGATTTGGAGGGCTAGTGGCCGGCTTCGTCCCATACTGCGGAGCTCCCCCCGTTCCGGGCGCCCTCCACTGGAAGCTTGACCCGTTCCTCATTGGCTCTCTGTTGTTTTTGGCGGGCGCGAGCTTGGTCTACGCCCGGCTGCGGGCGGTTGCCGCGAGGGATTTGTTCGCCAGTCTTTTCGGATGGCTGCTTCTCTCGCTCGCCTTCATTTCCCCGCTTTGCCATTTGAGCGTGGCGCTCTTTTCGGCTCGCGTCGCTCAGCACATGACGATTACGCTCATCGCAGCGCCGCTGATCGCGCGAGGGTTCCTTCCCGCTGACCGGGGCACGCAATGGCGGGGGGCCCGCGGGGCCAATGTTTTCGCCTGGGCCAGCACGCTCGGCTTCGCCGCAATCTTTTGGCTTTGGCACAGTCCCCTCCTCTACGACGAGACCCTGCGGAACAATCTCGTCTATTGGCTGATGCATATTACGACCTTCGCGGCGGCGTTGGCGCTCTGGGCGGCGGTTTTCAGGTCCAGCGCGCCGCTTGCTTTCCTGCTCCTTTTCGCGACCGGCGCGCAGATGTCGCTGCTCGGCGCTTTGCTCACCTTCGCCGCCGTGCCCATGTTTTCCGTGCATGAGTTCACGACCACGGCATGGGGCCTCTCCTGGCTTCAGGATCAACAGCTTGGCGGCCTCGTGATGTGGGTGCCCGCCGGGCTGCTCTTGACGGTCTATTCGGTCGTCGCGTTCGGCGCCGCGCTGCGTCTGGACGCGCCGCTTGCCGCGCCTGCGGAAGAAAACGCAGGGTCGCTTGGACGCGTGACTTAGATTTGGAGGACGGCGTGCGGGGACGGATGCTGTTTCTTGTCTTGGCTGCAGCATTATTGCCGAGCGGCGTCGCATGGAGTGACGATCTCGACGCTCTCTCCAAGGACCCGAAGCAGTGGGTGATGCCAGCGAGGGATTACGCCAACACCCGGTTCAGCCCGCTCGATCAGATCAACGCGTCGAATGTCGGCAAGCTGCAGGCCGCCTGGATGTTCTCGGTCGGCACGCAGCACGGACAGGAGGCTGCGCCCCTCATCATCGGCGACACTCTTTATGTGGTCAGCTCCTACCCAAACAAGGTGTTCGCACTGGACTCGACGACCGGCGATCTCAAGTGGACCTATATTCCGAACCAGAATCGCGCTGCTCAGGGCGTTGCGTGCTGCGACGTCGTAACGCGCGGCATCGCCTATGACAGCGGCAAGATCTTTCTTGTGACGCTCGACAACCATGTCGTGGCGCTCGACGCGAAGACAGGCAGGGAGGAGTGGGCGACACAGACCGGTGAGATCAACCTCGGCGAAACCACCACCGCCGCGCCCCTAGTGGTGAAGGGCAAAGTCTTCGTCGGCATCAGCGGCGGCGAGATGGGCGTGCGGGGCCGCATCACGGTCCTCGACGAAAATTCCGGCAAGATCGACTATGTCGCCTATTCCACGGGACCGGATCAGGACGTCCGCCTCGGGCCGGACTTCAAGCCTTTCTATGATTTCATGAAGGGCAAGGACCTCGGCGTCAGCACGTGGCCTCCAGACGCCTGGAAGATCGGCGGCGGAACCATGTGGGGCTGGTTCTCCTACGACCCGGAACTCAATCTCGTTTACTACGGAACCTCCAATCCCGGTCCCTGGAACTCGAATCAGCGCCCCGGCGACAACCTGTGGGCGACAACCCTCTTCGCCCGCGACCCCGACAGCGGCGATGCGCATTGGGCCTACCAATTCAATCCCCACGACCTCTGGGACCACGACGAAATCCAGGAGAACGTGCTCGTCGATCTCGACCTCGACGGCAAGACGCGGAAGGTCCTGCTTCATCCCGGACGAAACGGCTTCATGTACGTCATCGATCGGATGACAGGAGAGGTTCTGTCCGCGGATCCTTATGACGCGATGACCGCCTACAAGGGCGTCGACCTCAAGACGGGCCGCATCATACCCAACGAGGAGCTAAAGCCCGACCTCGGCCACACGGCTCGCAATGTCTGCCCGGCTTCCCCGGGCGCGAAGGACTGGCAGCCGACCGCGTGGTCTCCGCGGACCAAGCTTCTCTACGTTCCGCATCAACACCTTTGCATGAACTATCTGACCTCCGAAGTCGGATATATCGCCGGCACTCCCTATGTCGGAGCGACGGTCGACATGTTCGCCGGACCCGGCGGCTACCGCGGCGAATTCATGGCCTGGGACCCCGTCCAGCGAAAGAAGATTTGGTCGATCAAGGAAAACATGCCGGTGTGGAGCGGCGCGCTGGTGACCGCGGGCGACGTGGCGTTCTACGGTACGATGGACCGGTGGTTCAAAGCGGTGGACGCAAAAAACGGCGCAGTGCTTTGGCAGTTTCATCTGGGCTCCGGGACCATCGCGCAGCCGGTGACCTATGAGGGGTCCGACGGCCAACAATATGTTGCGATTCTGACCGGGGTCGGCGGCTGGCCGGGCGCCGTCGCGAACGCCCAGATCGATCCGCGCGTTCGCAACGCGGCGCTCGGTTTCGTCGGCGCGACGCAGGACCTTCCCTCTTACACGCAGGGAGGCGGCGAACTCGTCGTCTTCGCAATTCCAAAACAACAGGCCGCTGGCGCGTCGACGCCCCAGCATAATCCCTAGTCCCTGGAGCCAAGCGACAATGCGCGCTGTCCTGGTCGCCTCTGCCGTCCTCGCTCTGGGCGCATCGGCGGCATTTGCGCAAATGAATGCGCCAAGCCCGACAGGCGAGCCCATGCAGCCCGAAGCATCGCCGCGTTCGGAAATGGGCGTCCCTGCAATTGAGGCGACTCCGGGCGCCACTGCCCCCTCTTCCGCCTCGGCGAACCTGATCATGCGTGTGCCAGTCTCGGGACTGCACCCTGGAGACGTCTCCTTCACGCCAAAGATCACCAATCCGCTGGCGAAAGACCCGCAGGCGACGACGCGGGGCATGCAGGATTTCATTCAGTTCAACTGTGTCGGCTGTCACGCGCCGAACGCCGGCGGCGGCATGGGCCCGGCGTTGAGCGAAGGCCACTTCATCTATGGCTCGAGCCCTGCGAATTTGTTCCTCGATATTTACCAGGGGCGCCCGAACGGTATGCCCGCCTGGGGCGACATTCTGCCGGAATCGACGATTTGGGAGCTCGTCGCCTACGTCAAGAGCATCGCCCATCCGCCGAGCGCGACATTCGGGGAGACTATTTCCAGAACGCCGGCCTCGCCTGCAGTCGAGCAGACGCCTGCAGAGTTTTTGCAGACGACGAATCCCTGGGGCTTCACGACCACTTTCAGCGACGGCAAAGAGCCGGTCGGGGAGTAGGCGACGATGGGCGGCGTCAGGGTCACAATTGCTTCGGCTGCCGCGTGCGTGATCCTCGCGCCCTCCTGCGAGGCGGCGGTCGCTCCCATGGACTACCTGCATGCCGACGGTCTGATGGGCGCTAGAATTCTCCCGTTGACGCAGGGGCTGTTGGCCGTCTCGGCGATCGTCGTCGTGATCATTGCGGCGCTCGTCCTGGTCGCTATCTGGCGGCGCGGGCGAGGCGGCGCGGTCGCCGCGACTTCGATCATGGAAGGCGAAGCGACAGGGTGGATTTCGATCGGCGTCGGCCTCTCCACTCTGGTGCTGGTCGGCTTGGTCGTGTGGACTTCCGTGACCATGGCTCGAATCGCCAATCCGCCGAGCGAGCCAGCTTTGTCGATCGAAGTCCGCGGCCACCAATGGTGGTGGGAATTCGTTTACCTCAACGATGATCCATCGAAGACTTTCGTGACGGCGAACGAGATTCACATTCCGGTCGGAAAACCGGTGCGATTCGCGCTCGAGGGCGAAGACGTCATCCACACGTTCTGGGTGCCGAGCCTCGGCGGAAAGATTCAACTCATCCCCGGGCAGACAAATCTCACCTGGCTC
>JBAUXQ010000035.1:0-1669 GCA_049584355.1 Roseiarcus sp.
CGTGGTGCGATCACCTCCAGGGCCTCAGGCGCGAGGCGCGCGACATAGGGGACCCGCTTGATCCATTCAGGGTCGCCCTTGGCGCCGGAAACCAAGCTGTCGAGCGAGACGACGGCAAAGTCAGCCAGGTCGGTCTTGAGGACCTTACCGAGACCGTCCGGCGACGTGGCGCCGACGATCGCATGGCCTGGCGCGCCGCTCACGCTCATGACCGCCGCGAAGTCCTTGGCCATCCGGCTCGCCCTGACGTCGCCAGGGTCGGCGAGGACGGAAAACTCTTTTGCAGCAGGCGGTTGCACCGCCGGAATGGCTCCGGTGGTCGCGGGCGCCAGCGCGGTCGCTCGGGCATACTGCCGGACTACCTTGCCCTGGCTGCCGCGCCAGGCGCCATGCCACAGAACTCGTACGCCATTATGAAAGACCGGATGACCGTAGGGCACCATGCCATAGGGCGATTTCTTTGATTCGGCCGCCAGACCTTCGCCCGCGAGCAGCATGACAACGCCGAGCGCAACGGCCGACCGGATGGCTCCGCCTCGCGGCCTCCACCCAACCTTTCCCGGACCCACAGACAATAATATTGGGCGCCCGCCCTGACGCGTTCCGCTCGCCATCACGCGCGACCTTGGCCAGCAAATGCGACCTCATCAAGGCAGCCAATTCATTGCTCCCCCGCGGATTTGCGGGCCAGAGCTGCGATTTGCACAGGATTGACGGCCTGCTCAGGGCGCTAGCGCGAGCGCTTCGAGCGCCGCCTCGAGCTCCTGTTCGCCGATCGGGGCCAGCGTCGGCCCGTCGAGATAGACCAGTCCGGCGCGAATCATCAGTCCGGGGTAGAGCGGCTGCAAAGCGGCGCGATAGAGCGCGAGCTGGACGACATGCGCCGCAGCCGGGCGATCGGGCTTCGCGCCGAGCTTGAAGTCGATGATCGATACCCCGTCGTCGTTCGCGATCAGCCGGTCCAAACGGCCGCCGTAAGGCAGGTCCGGGCGCCCGCGGCGCGGCAGAAGTCCCATCAGCGGCACTTCACCGCGGGACTTTGGGCCAAACAGGGGCGCGAGCTCTGGCGCGTCGATCGCCGCCAGGACCTTGGCGGCGAGCGCGGCGCGCGCCGGTTCCGCGAGACCGCCGCCCATCTGGTCGAGGTAGGCGCTTGCGGCGCTCGCCCGGCGTTGTGGGGCGACGTCGGGCAGCATCTCGAGGAGAGCGTGGGCAAGGCGCCCCTCACGGATCCGTTGCCGGTCGCCCTCGCCAGCGCCGCCGATCCGCGAGGGGCTGAGAGGAGCGGCGGCCATCTCGAGCACAGCCTTGCCGGAGAGCCACTCGGGCATCGCCTTGGGGAAGCGAATCTGCGGCGTTTCGGCGCCATTTTCGGCTCGAAGCCGTTCGCCATAGCGCAGGATCGCCTCTCCGCCGCCGAACGGCGCCGGCGCCTCGACGAGCGAGTCGCCGAGGCCTATGTGGACGAGATTGTACCAGCACTCGGTCGGACGAGCGTTTCTGGTATCATAGCCGGCGATGATGAGGCGCTGGGCGGCGCGCGTCATGGCGACATAAAGCAGGCGCCGATACTCGCCCTCAGCCGTCTCGCGCGCGTGCGCCCGCGCCGAGGCGACCGCCTCTGCATCACCGCTGGCCGTCTTGGCCCAGGCGTAAAGCGGCTGGTCGC
>JBAUXQ010000036.1:0-10779 GCA_049584355.1 Roseiarcus sp.
GCGCCGGAGTCGGCCGCGGCGAAGGCGCGCGCCTCAGGCGCGACGGCCAGAAGGTCCAAAAGCGCGCCCATGCTGCCGGGCATGATCGGCTGGAGCAGGATCGCAACGATCCGCAAGGTCTCGATCGTCACGTAGAGCACCAGCCCCATGCGCGCCGGATCGGTTTTGGCGAGCCGCCACGGCTCAGCGTTGGCGAAGTAGCGATTGGCCTCCGACACGGCTTCGAAAACGGCGCCGATATAGAGATGCAGCGCGAAGCTCTGCATATGCCGCCGCGCCTCGCCGAGGAGCGCGTCGGCGCGCGCCAGCATCGCGAGATCCTCTTCCGCCGCCGTCGCGCTGCGCCAGTCTGGCACGCGGCCGGCGCAGTTCCTGGCGATCATCGTCAGCGAGCGCTGGGCGAGATTACCGAAGTCGTTGGCGAGATCGGCGTTCATGCGGGCGACGATCGCCTCATGCGAATAGCTGCCGTCCTGGCCGAACGGGACTTCGCGCAGGAAGAAATAGCGCACCGGATCGAGGCCATAGGCCGCAACCAAACTCGCCGGGCTCACGACGTTGCCGACCGACTTCGACATCTTCTCGCCGCGGTTGAACAGAAAGCCGTGCACGACGATCTGGCGCGGCGCGGGCAGGCCCGCGGACATCAGGAACGCCGGCCAGTAGATGGCGTGGAAGCGGGTGATGTCCTTGCCGATCACATGAACGTCCGCCGGCCAGAACTTGGCCCGCGGGCCGTCGTCCGGAAAACCGGTCGCGGTGATGTAGTTGGTCAGCGCGTCGACCCAGACATACATCACGTGCCTCGGATCGCCGGGCACGGGCGTACCCCAGTCGAAGGTCGCGCGGCTGATCGAGAGATCAGAGAGCCCACGCTTCACGAAGGCCACGATCTCGTTGCGGTAAGCCTCCGGCGTGACGAATTCGGGATGGGCCTCGTAGTGCGCCAATAGCCTGTCGGCGTAGGCCGACAGCTTGAAGAAATAGCTCTCCTCCTCGACCCACTCGACGAGCGCGCCGCTCGGCGCGAGCCTTTTTCCGTCCGGGCCGTCGGTCAGCTCGCCGTCATCGAAATAGGCTTCGTCGAGCACTGAATACCAGCCGGAATATTTCGACAGGTAGATATCGCCGTTGGCGGCCATTCGCTCCCAGATTGCCTGCGCCGCCCGGTCGTTGCGCGGCTCCGTCGTGCGCACGATGTCATCGGCGCGCGCGTTGAGAAGCTCACCCATCGCCGCGAACAGCTTGGCGACGCCGTCGACGAACGCCTGCGGGGTCACGCCTTGCCGCGCGGCGGCCTGCTGAACCTTGAGACCGTGCTCGTCCATGCCGGTGACGAACAGGGTCTCGCGCCCGTCGAGGCGCATGAATCGCTGGATCGCATCGGTCGCGATGCGCTCGTAGGCATGCCCGATATGCGGCGCGCCATTGGCGTAGGGGATCGCCGTGGTGATGTAGAAGCGGCTCATGCGCGCCGTCCTAGATCATTTTGTCGGCTATGAAAATCGAAGCTTTCACCGCCGTGGAGCGGTTGCGGCGATCTCGGCAATGACCGCCTGAACATGCAGCTTGCGGTCGAGATTGAGCGCGTCCGTCTCACGCTCGGCGGCGCGGATGCGGTCCCAAAGCGCGCCGATCTGCTCGACCTCGACGGCTGGCGGCGGGAGGTCGCGGGCGTAAGTCGCCAGCCAGTCGTAGAGCTCGCGATGAAAGGCGCGATACGCTTCGTCGCCCGCGCGGCCGCCGATCGCGTCGGCGAGCCTCGCGACCGCGCGGGGATCGGAGCGCGGCAAGCCGGCGACGATCGAATCGATCAGCGCGCCTGCGCCTTCCGATTCCGGCGCCAAGCGCGCCAGCGCCTCGCGAACCGATCCGTTCGCGCGTTTTGCGGCAGCGGCGATCTTGTCCGTGGCGGCCTCGCTCCAGGGCGGCCCCAGGCTGACCGCTGCCTCGACGATCTCATCCTCCGTGAGAGGTTCGAGCCGCAAGCGGCGGCAGCGAGAACGGATCGTGGCCAGGACCTGCCCCGGCCGATGCGCGACGATGAGGATCAGCGACCGTTGCGGCGGCTCCTCAACCATTTTCAGTAACGCATTGGCGCTATTGCGATTCAGGTCTTCGGCAGAATCGACGATGGCGATCCGCCAACCGCCGAAGGCGGCCGAAAGCTGAAAAACCTGCAGTCCGAGCCGCACCGCCTCGACCGAGATTTCGCTGGCGAGCCTCTTCGATGCCGGCTGCCACTCGCGGCGAATCAGTGAAAAGTCAGGGTGGGCGAGTTGGGCGATGAGCCGCGCCGTCGAATGGCCGGGCTCGACGTGCAGATCGCGCGCCTCGCGGACGGCCGCCGCGGCCGGATCGGGGTTGGCGAGCACGAAGCGGGCGAACCGCCAGGCGAGCGTCGCCTTGCCGATCCCCTCCCGGCCGCCGATCAGCCAGGCATGGGCGAGGCGGCCCTCGCGATAGGCGGAGAGCAGTTCCTGTTCGGCGGCCTTGTGTCCGATCAGCGAAGTCGCATGGCGCGGGTGCGGCGCGCCGGGCAAGGCGTCGGCTTCGGGAAGATCCTCGCTCTCGGTCTTCCTCACGCCCGGTTGGCCTTGAGCGCGCCGGCTGGATCGAGCCGCGCCTCGACTGCGGACCAGATCGCAGCGGCGACCTCGCTTTCGCTCCCGCCGGCGTCGACGACCGCGCAGCGCCGAGGCTCGGCAGCAGCGATGTCCAGGAAGGCGCGGCGAAGGGTTTGATGAAAGGCAAGGCCCTCCGATTCGAACCGGTCGGCGCCTCCCCTGCCCTGCCTTCGCTTCGCCGCCCGCTCGAGGCCGACTTCCGGCGCGAGGTCGAGAATCAGCGTCAAGTCGGGCCTGGTCGAGCCGACCGTCAGCCGCTCGAGGCCGGCGATGAAGTCCGGCGGCAGGTTCCCCGCGGCGCCTTGATAGGCCCGAGTCGAATCGGCGAACCGATCGGAAACGACCCACGCGCCGCTCTTGAGCGCCGGCAGGATCGTCCTGTCGAGATGGTCGACGCGGGCTGCGGCAAACATGAGCGCCTGCCCGGCGGGACCGAAGTCGGCCGCGAAGCCCGAGAGGATCGCCTCGCGCAGCGCCTCGGCGCCCGGCGAACCGCCGGGCTCGCGGGTGCGAATCACATTGAGGCCAAGCGCCGCGAGTCGCTCCTGAAGCCGCTTCGCCTGGACCGACTTCCCGACGCCCTCGCCCCCTTCGAGCGTGATGAACCGCCCTTTCGCCCGCCCTGTCACGGGCGCGCCTTCCGCCGCGGCGTCTCTCCGCCCGCGCCCTCGCTCAAGTTGCCGCGAATGAAGCTCACTGCACATCTCTCGGGCCCCCGCCCCGGGCCAGGCCGCCTCGGCGCGTTCAGTGCATCGTTCAGCGCCGGTTGGCAACGGCGGCGCCGGCGTGACGGCATTGTGGCGGCGTCCTCCGCAAGGCGACTGGAGGTTGAAGGCGCGGGCCGCCGCTTGATCGAAATTCGCCCCCGCCGCGCCTCGAGGGCAAGGGCGTCGAATTCTTCCCTGTTATCGCGCAAAACTCTCCCTGTTCTTGCGCAAAACTTCCCTCTTAGGGCGAAAAATCTCCCTGTTCAGATCCTGGCGCAACCCGTTGTTCCGACGCGCGTTCTCACCCTCCGCCGGCGGCGTCAGTCCACCTTCAGGGTCGCGTTCGCCGCCTTCAGCCGCTCGAAGGCGTTCGCCCGCGGCCGCCTGGGCGGAACGCGAGCCGATTCGGAGAAGTAGAGGGCTTTTTCCGCGCTGGCCTGGAGACCGGGTCGGCGCGGCGGCATGACGATGCGCTCGCCCGGCGAAGTCGCGACGGCCGCGACGACCAGATTGCTGCGATTGGAGCCCAGATCGAACGGGCGCGACGGCGGCAACGGAACGGCGCCGTGGGGCTGCCGGATCGCAACCGGGGCGACTTCGGGGGTTGGCGCAGTCTCGACCGCCGGGGCCTCGGCGACCGCCGCCACTCGCACCGGTTCAGGCTGAGGCTCAGGCTCAGGCGCCGGCCGGCTCGCAACCTGGACCGGCTCGGGCGGCGGCGGGGCCGTCTGCTGCGCGCCGCGGCCGGAAAAGAACGAGAAGATCGTCTGGGTCTCCGCCGCCGCCACCATCACCGGGGCCGGATAGCCGATCATACTGGCCGGAGATCCGTCGGTGCGCAGGCTCGCCAGCAATTGCGAATCGTCCGACCCTTCCATCGGCGCCGGTCCAACATACTCGACCTTCACCCGCGCCGTGCCCATCGCCTTCATGTCGAGCACCTCGGCGACCCGCGACGAAACGTCCATCACGCGCCCGCCGTGATAGGGACCGCGATCGTTGACGCGGACGATGACCGAGTACCCGTTGCCGAGATTCGTCACCCGCGCATAGCTCGGCAGCGGCATCGTTGGATGGGCGGCCGAAAGCGAGGCCATGTCGTAGACTTCGCCGTTGGCGGTGCGGCGGCCATGGAACGCGGCGCCGTACCAGGACGCCATCCCGACCGCCGAATATGACGGATCCTCCGCGGGATAGTACCTATGCCCCGCGACTGAGTAAGGATGGCCGACCAGATATTGCCCGCCGCCGCGCGGCACCGGCTCGCCGTCGGCCACCACTTTCCGGCTGGCGTGGCCGTATTTCGCCTGCGAGAAATGCTCGTGGCCGTGGGAATACGACACCTGAGGGGTCTGGGTGGCGCAGCCGGCAAGCGCGAGAGCGGTCGCGCCAAGGCTTGCGGCCGCTCGCCACCTCCGCCTGCCCGCGGAGACGCGCGGTTCAACGCCGGGAACGCTCATGACGCTTACTCGGTTGCTGACAAGAGCAGGTTTCGAGTTTTGAACGCCGATACCCACCGCGGCGGCAAGACATTTCCCAACCATCGAGCCTACTGCGCACTATTGACCCTGCTTCGTTTCGAATTCGCTAATGAATTCCGGCCCCCGCGAGCCGAAACGGAAGCCGCGCGCCAACGCCGCCGTCTGGCGCAGGCAATGAACTCTCTGTCGCAGACGCCGCTGTCCCGCCATATTCCGCCCGCCAGAAGTGACGCCCAATCGCGGCGACAACGTGGCCAAGCCACGACGTGGAAAAACCGGTCCGGCGTCCGGCCCGTTCTCCATAGCGGCACATGAATGGCGCATGGTTGTCTGGGCGGGGTTGAAACGCACGGCGGCGTCGAACCGTCCGACTCGATGGGTCCGGAGAGAGACGCCAAAGCCGAAGTCAAACTCCGGCTCGGCGCCGGCCCGCGATCGATCTCGCCGCAATTTCGGAACAACAAGAAAGGCTGGGCGGCCCGAACGCGGCAGCACTCGGACCGCCCAGTTTTTCTGGAAGCGACATTGTTGCCAGATGAACTTGCTGCAAGCCCTCCCGGCCGGTGCTAATCGCGTCGCCTCCATAAGCGCCGCGTCACTCAGCGGGTCGAAGGGGGTTCTCGACCCGAAGGCCCAGGTTCATGCCCGTCGCGGCGTCACGCACTAATCATAATTCTTAACGAACATCAAGAAAAATATAGCCTTACCGATGTCACCAAAACTTCATCCACAGGAACCGCTTCGGCCGCCCCAGCCGTGTTGATTTGTGCGCCGCAAGACATCCATCACTATCGTGTCACTCCAACAAAACGCCGGTTGTTTACGATGTTCGCGCAAGCCGTTCAAATCGCTGGCCGTTCGGAACGAACGGCGGCGCCAAGCGCTCGGATGGGCGCTGCGGCGGTCCGAGGCAGACCTTCAGAATCGCCGCCGGCGTAGGGGCCGCAACTGCTGGGGCCGGTCCGGTCGGGGTGGTCGCCGTGGCCGCAGTGGCGACGGCTCCTCGCGCTCCGCTTGGCGGCGCGCGCTATCGCTGCCGTTACGATTCGCGCCGCTAGGTTCAGTTCCGTTGGCGCCAAGCGTGGTCCAAGGGACCGGCCGCCGTCATTCGCCGATCAGATGCACGGCGATTTCCCGCGCGCGGGGCGTCCGCCGATGCTCGAAAAGATAGATTCCCTGCCAGGTTCCCAAAGCGGGCCGGCCGTTTTTGACCGGAATGGCCAGCTGCAAGCCGGTCAGCGCGGTGCGGAGGTGGGCGGGCATGTCGTCGCCGCCTTCGTCTGCGTGGCGGTATCGCCCCGCCTCCTCGGGCGCCAAGCGGTCGAAGAACGCCTCGAGATCGACGCGAACCTCTCGGGACGCGTTCTCCTGAATGAGCAAACCGGCCGAGGTGTGCCGGCAGAACAAGGTCAGGAGCCCGGTCCGCACGCCGTGGGGCCTCAGCCAGTCGACGACCTCGGGCGTAATCTCGACCAGCCCGCGGCCAGGGGTCGGAATTCGAAGGATGTCGACGAATTGACGCATGTCGATTTTCGTTGCCGCTGCTGAAACGGCGATCGCCGCAGCGGACGCCTCGATGACCTTCGCGCCGCTGAAGCCCAAGCGCGCACTGCGGCGATAGCCCGTCGCCAGAGCGATTCATCGCTCCTCGTCACCATATAGGCGCTGTTTGAGGATCAGGGCCACCATCAGGATTGGCGACGAAAGGAATGCTCCCATCGGTCCCCAGAGCCAGGTCCAGAAGGCGAGCGACAGCAGGACCGCGAGCGCGTTGAGCTCCAAATGACGCCCGATGATGGTCGGAGTCACGAACTGCCCCTCAATGACGATCAACAGGCCGAACCCGGCCGCTGGGAGAAGACCGAGAGCGAGGGTCGGCGCAGTGACGATTCCGACCAGGAGGAGGATGAGGAAAGTCGTGATCGGTCCGATGATCGGGATGAAATTCAGGGCGGCGGCCAGGGCGCCAAATCCGATCGCATTCGGGACGCTCGTCAAGGCGCAAATGACGCCGGTCAACACGCCGACGCAGATGTTGATCAGCGTCACGATCAGGAGGTAATTGGCCAATCCGGCTTCGATTTCGTTGAGGATCTTGAGCACCGTCAGCCGCGAGTCTCGGCTCGCAAACGTCATGACCAGGGCCCGGCGCAAGTCCGGCCATGCCCCTATGAAGAGCAGGAGCACCACGAGAAAGAACAAAAATCCGGTGATCGGCGGCAATAGAATGGAAATCGTCCATGGCGCCCAGGAGATACCGGGCAAAGGCAGCGCCACGGCGTCGCCCTTTGGAGTTTCGGTCACCGTAGCGGTCACGCGCCGCCATGTCTGGAGCACACCATCGAACACGTGCAGCTTTTCTTTCAATGACGAAACGATGCCCGGCAACCCGTTCGTCAACTCGGACACCCGCGGGACGATCAACAGGATCACAAGAGTGATGATCAGGGTCACCGCCGCGACCAGCAGCACCGCGGCCAGCGGGCGGGGAATGCGCAGCGCCTCGAGTCGCCGGGCCGCCGGCCCCAACATGATTCCGACCACGAACGCCGCCACGACCGGCAGCATGATTTCGCGCGCGACATAGAGGACAAAGCCGATCGCGACGGCGGCAAGGATCGCCAGCGACCACGTCGAAATCTGCCGAAGAGGATCGCCGGGGTCCTCATCGGGGACCTCTTCCGCCGATTGCAGACGCCGGTCCTCCCCCATCATTCCTCCAGCTTCGGCGCGCCTGCCGGGTTCACGGCCGCCCGGCTTCACCCTTAAGCCCATGGTCCAAGCTCGCGAAGACCAGCCCTATTCTAATGGAACGGGATGCGCCCGCGTCGAGTTGGGAACAGGGCAGCGAGTAAAAGGTTCCAGTTGCAATCAACGGCATGCGCGGACAAGAGCAAAGTTTGACCGCCCGGCGTTGAAGCGCTTTAATCTGCGGCGGCTCAGGCCGCCCGTGGAACCTCGCGAGGTGGAGATTGTCGCCGAGAGCAAGCTGGAAGGGTTTCCTCAAGATCGCGGAGGTGACCTGTCCGGTCGCCCTCTACGCCGCCGCCTCGACGACCGACCGGGTGGCCCTGCATACGATCAATCGACCGACCGGCAACCGGATTCGCCGCCAGTTCGTCGACGCCGGGACCGGCGAGACGGTCGAGCGCGACGATCAGGTCAAGGGCTACGAAGTCGGCAAGGATGAATACGTTTCCGTCGAGCCGGACGAAATCGCGGCAGTCATTCCGCACGGCGACAAGACGCTCACGGTCTCGGCGTTCATCGATCTTGCCGGCGTCGACGACCTCTATCTCGACAAACCCTATTGCCTTGCGCCCTCCGACCGCAGCGCCGACGAGACGTTTGCGCTTGTGCGCGAGGGCATGCGCGCAGCCAAGGCCGCGGCGGTCGCCCAGGCGGTGCTGTTCCGGCGCGTCCGAACGCTTCTCATTCGCCCTTTTGACAACGGTCTCGCCGCCACGACGCTGAACTTCGACTACGAGGTGCGGCCGGCCGATCAGGTATTCTCGGCAATCCCGGCCAAGAAAATCACCGGCGAGATGCTCGATCTCGCCATTCACATCATCAAGACCAAGCAGGGCGCATTCGATCCGCACGCGTTCCACGATCGCTACGAAGGCGCGCTGACGGCGCTCGTCAAGCTTAAGGTCGCGGGAAAGCCGATTCCGAAGCCGACCGCGGCGCCGAGCGAAGCGACGGTCAGCCTGATCCAGGCGTTACGCGACAGCGCCGACGCCGGCGGCCGGCCGAGCGCCAAATCGTCCGCCAAAAAGAAGACGGCCCGGCGCGGCGCGGCGAAAGCAAAGCCCGCCGCGCCGCGACGCAAGGCGGGCTGACGGATGGCGCTCGAGGCCTATCGACGCAAGCGCAACTTCAAGGCGACCGCCGAGCCGAAGGGGCGTGAGCCGGTCGAGAGCAGCAACATCTTCGTCGTCCAGAAGCACGACGCCACCCGCCTGCATTACGATTTTCGCCTCGCGCTCGACGGCGTGCTCAAGAGCTGGGCGGTGACCCGCGGCCCGAGCCTGGTTCCGGGCGAGAAGCGGCTCGCGGTCGCGGTCGAGGACCACCCGCTCGAATATTCAGATTTCGAAGGCACGATCGCCGAGGGCGAATATGGCGGCGGCTCGGTCATCGTCTGGGATCGGGGCACATGGTCGCCGATCGGCGACCCGCACCGGGGCCTGAAGAAGGGCCACCTCGAGTTCGAGCTTCACGGCCAGAAACTCAACGGCCGCTGGCACCTGGTCAGGATGCGCGCCAAGCCGCGCGAGAAGCGGGAAAACTGGCTCCTGATCAAGGGCGACGACGAGTTCGCCCGTTCCGCCGGAGACCCCGATATCCTCGAGGAGCGGCCGGAGTCGGTCAAGACCGGACGGTCGATCGATGACGTCGCCGGCGAACCCCCCGGATGGTCGTCAAAAACCGGAAAGATCGACCAATCCGGCGCCGCCGGCGCGACGGCCAAGCCGAACGCCGCCGCGTTGAAGCCCACGATGGCGGATCCGTCCGAAGTCGAGGGCGCGGTCAAGGCTTCCATGCCCGGCTTCGTCGAGCCGATGCTGGCGGCGCTGGCGAAAACGCCTCCCGGCGGCGAGCGGTGGCTGCATGAGATCAAGTTCGACGGCTATCGGCTTCAAGCCCGGATCGAAGACGGCCGGGTGACCTTATCGACCCGGGCCGGGCTCGATTGGACGCAAAAATTCGCCGGCGCCGTTCCGGAGGCGCTTGGCGACCTGCCGGTGCGCAACGCCTTGCTCGATGGCGAACTGGTGGTCGAGAACAAAAGCGGCGTCTCCGAGTTCTCGCTCCTGCAGGCAGACCTCAGCGAGGGACGCCACGACCGGTTCGTCTACTACGCGTTCGATTGCCTCTATCTCGACGGATACGACCTGCGCGAATCGGCGCTGGTCCGGCGCAAGGAGCTGCTCAGCGGGCTGGTTGGAACCGGAGGCGGCGCCGTCCGCTTCAGCACCCACTTCGAGGAGGACGGCCGGCTGGTGCTGCAGCGCGCCTGCGCGCTCAGTCTTGAAGGCATTGTCTCAAAACTCAGCCAGTCCACCTATTCCTCCGGCCGCGGCAAGAGTTGGATCAAGTGCAAATGCTCGGCCCGCCAGGAGGTCGTCATCGCCGGCTATGTCCCGTCGACGACCGGGCGCAAGGCGATCGGCTCGCTGGTGCTCGGCGTCTACGACGGGGAGGCGCTGCGCTACGTCGGGCGCGTTGGGACCGGCTTTTCCTCGGACGTCGCCGAGGCGCTCTACGCGCGGCTCGAGGCTATGCGCGTTCCCTCGAGTCCGTTCCCCGTCCGCCTCGGCGCCAACGAGGCCCGTGGCGTTCGCTTCGTTCGGCCGGAGCTGGTGGCGGAAGTCGATTTCCGCGGCTGGACTGCCGACGGCCTCGTGCGCCAGGCGTCATTTCAAGGCTTGCGCGACGACAAGCCGGCGAACGAGATTGTCCGCGAGTCGACCATGCCCACAAACGCCGTGTCTGAACGTCCGACGAGCAGCGTCACGCTGACCCATCCCGATCGCATCTATTGGCCCGACGCCGGCGTCACCAAGCAGGGCCTCGCCGACTATTACGCCGAGGCCTGGCCGTTGATAAAACCCTTCATCACGGGCCGGGCGCTGGCGCTGGTGCGCTGCCCGGATGGGATCGGCGGACAGACCTTCTTCCAGAAGCACGCCTGGAAAGGAATCAACCGCAACATTGTCCTCGTCAAAGATCCGGCGGAGCCGGAAGCGCTGATCAGCATTCGCGACTTCGACGGCCTGATGGCGCTTGTCCAGTCGGCGGCGCTCGAAATCCATCCCTGGGGGTCGACCGTGACCGACTGGGAGCGGCCGGACATGATCGTGATGGACCTCGACCCGGGCGAGGACGTGGCCTGGACGTCGGTCATCGCCGCCGCGGAGGAAGTTCGCTCCCGACTCACGAGCGCCGGCCTGGCCGCCT
>JBAUXQ010000037.1:0-15061 GCA_049584355.1 Roseiarcus sp.
CCTTCCCCGATTGCGCCGCCGACGCGTTTGACGGAGCCGGAGCGCACATCGCCGACAGCGAAGACCCCAGTCACACTCGACTGGTGCTTCGTTCCTTCGTGAACTTCGCTGCCTGATCGACCAGGAGAGGCGCCGGCGTCAAAGCCGGTTTTCACAAATCCGTTCTTGTCCAGGGCGATACCGCAATCGCGCAGCCAATCTGTGGCTGGGTCTGCGCCGATGAAAAGGAACAGGTTGCGGATTGCTCGTTCGGTCTCTTCGCCAGTCTTTCGATTTTTCCAGCGCACGCGATCGAGCCGTCCTTCGTGAGAGGCGGTCAGAGCTGTTACCTCGGTCTCGAACAGGACCTTAATGTTGGCGGCCGCGTTGATGCGGTCGATCAGGTACTGCGACATCGATTCTGCGAGGCCGGGTCCGCGCACCAACATCCAGATCTTTTTGGCGAAGCCCGACAGGTAGACCGCGGCCTGTCCGGCGGAATTGCCGCCGCCGACCAAGACAGCCTCTTCGCTCCGGCAGAGCCGGGCCTCGATCGGCGAAGCCCAGTACCACACGCCGCGACCCTCGAAATCCTTGAGGTTGGAGAGGGACAGCCGTCGGTATCTCGCTCCAGCCGCGACGACTACGGAGCGCGTCTGAACCTTTCGGCCGTCGGTCAGATGCAGAGCAAGAGGAGTCTCGGCGCAAACGAGACGGTCGACCTCGGTTGGAATGGAAAACTCGACACCGAATTTCTGCGCCTGCACGAAGGCGCGGCCCATAAGGGCTTGCCCGGAGATGCCCGTCGGGAAGCCGAGATAATTCTCGATGCGGGCGCTGGCGCCGGCTTGTCCGCCATATGCGAGCTTGTCTAAAACGATCACCGACAGGCCTTCGGACGCCGCGTAGATCGCGGTCGCAAGGCCAGCTGGACCTGCTCCGACGACAGCGACGTCAAACGTTTGATCCGGCGCATCGGTGCGAACCATTCCCAAGGCTCTTGCGAGCTCGGTTTCGCTCGGATTCTTGAGCACTGACCCATCAGGGCAAACAACCAGGGGGAGCTCATCCGGCCCCGGCGCGTAGCGTTCGACAAGGGACTTGGCGTCTGGATCCTCCGCTGGATCGAGCACCTGGTTCGGATAGCTGTTTCGGGTGAGAAACCCCTGCAGCCTGATGATGTCGGGACTCGTTTCGTCGCCAATGAGAACCGGGCCGCCGGCTCCGATCTCAACCAGGGCCACCCGTCGCAAGATCAGGGCGCGCATAATCCGCTCGCCGAGCTCTGCTTCGGCGATCATCAGAGCGCGCAAGCGTTCGGTTGGAATGATAAGGGCTTCCACGTCGGAGGCGGCGTGCACGTCGACGAGAGACGGACGGCCGGAGAGATCTCCGACCTCGGCAATGAAATCGCCGGCGCCCATATCGACGATCGGCGACGTGTGCCCAGGTTTGTCGCGCCGTGCGACTGTGGCCGCCCCCGAAATCAGTACAATCATCCCGGGACTCGGCCGACCCGCCGACATGAGTTGCGACCTTCCCGTGAAGCGACGGACCGCGCCAAAGCCGCGCAGTCGGTCGATTTCCGCCGACGTCAGTTTGGGGAACATCTGCTCGCGGCGGGTTTCGATTAACGACATGGCCAGGTCCGATCGTGGAACTAGAAGGCGCGCCCAATTTCTTGGTTCGCCTTTAAGGCTGGGACTGCAATCTTGTCATCCGCCTCGCGAGCGTCGAGGAAAATCGTTGCGAGCGCTATGCGTGGTGCGGATGAGGACAAAGCCGATCAAGGTTACGACGCCATCCTTGACCGCGACGGCGATGTCGGACGCGTCAATACGCGGATCCCATTTCAGCCCGGCCTCAGCGTCGCGCTTGATGTCGCTGTCGGATTTCATCTTTTTCTCCCGTGATCCTTGCGACGCTCGCGCAGGCGGATTCGACCGACAGCGCGAGCAAACAGGAACGGGACCTAGATGCCGACAGGCCGAGACGCCTTGACGATCGTCAGATTCTCCACTTTTCAGGATTGAGGCGGTCTCGCGTGGGTGTCTGTCCGCGACGACCGGCCGTTCGGCGGCAAGGACCCACCGGCGGGGCTGTTCTACGCCTCGCGCGATCGAACGCGAGAGCATCCCGAGCGGCCATCTGGCCGGTTACGCCGGCATTCTGACTCCTTATCGCTGACCCCGAGACGGCACGGGCGATGTCCGGCCTGGTTCGCCGCCATTTTCTGGCGCCTCCTGGCTCCAGCACTTCTCGGTTCACGTGGGATGTTAAGCCTTGGTAGCCATGACGCCCGATTCTCGTCCAGACGATAGCGAGGCCGCCCAAAAGGAAATTTGCTTAAGCCTCTGTCTCCGGCGAGGCAGGGAGTACGACTGAATCGGTTAGCTCACAGCATTGGCAACGTGGCGCGTCTCGTTCCCCGCGGGAAGGCGGCGTCGACATGAGCAATCTCTGTGTCGGTCAAATGGATGTCCCCTGCTTTGGCATTTTCCTTGGCGTGGTCGGAGGAAGCCGCCTTCGGAATTGCAAAAATCGAAGCTCGCCGCGTCAGGAAGGCCAGTGCGATCTGACGTGGAGTCGCACTGTGCGCCTTGGCAATTCGGGCGAGCGTTGCTCCACCAACCGTGCCGGGGCCGGGAAAATTACCGTGACCGAAAGGACTATAGGCCGTGATCGCGACATCGTGCGCTTCGCACCACGGTAGAACAGCATGTTCGATCGTGCGCTCTTCCAGGTTGTACAAGACCTGGTTGCAGACGATTCCGTCGGTGATCGCCCAGACCTCCTCAAGATCCTCGACATCGAAATTACTCACGCCAAACGACCGGATCTTGCCGTCACGATATAATTGCTCGAACCCTGCGACAGTCTCCTCCAAGGGATGTCGGCCGCGCCAATGCAGCAGGTAGCAGTCGAGCCGATCGGTTTTCAGGCGCGAGAGCGAATGCTCGCAGGCCGCGATGGCGCCTGCCCGCGTTGCGTGTTCCGGCACCACCTTGGAGACCAGGAAGACATCAGCGCGGCGGCCTGCGATGGCTTCGCCGACAATGTTCTCCGCCTCGCCATAGAACTCGGCTGTGTCGATGTGGGTCATGCCGAGATCGAGCCCCAATCGCAGAGCGGCCACAGCAGCGCCACGGTTAGCCTTGTCGATATACCAGGTACCTTGCCCGATAACCGGTATCTCCACGGCCGTTGAGCCGAAGCGCCGCCTCTCCATCCAAATTTTCCTTGCGACCGAAGTCTAGGCTGCGCGCTGCTTTCCACGCGCGCCGGCAAACAACCTGATGACCTCCGGATTGAACGCCGGGATGTCATCCGGACTGCGGCTCGTCACCAAACCCTTGTCGATGACGACCTGCTGGTCGACCCAATCGGCGCCGGCGTTCTTGAGATCGGTCTTCAGCGAAGGCCATGAGGTGATGCGCCGGCCGGGCGCCGCGCCGGCCTCGATCACCGTCCAAGGTCCGTGGCAAATTGCAGCGACCGGCTTGCCGTCATCGAAGAAGGCTTTGACGAAGGCTACGGCCTTGGGTTCGATCCGCAGCGTATCCGGGTTGATGACCCCGCCCGGCAACAACAGCGCATCGAAATCGTCCGGCCGCGCATCATTAAGCTTTACATCCACCGGCAACTCGATGCCCCAATTGGTGAACTTCCAGGCGCGAACGTGCTCGTTTTTCGGTGAGACGATCTGCGTTTTGGCGCCGGCCGCTTCCCGCATTTCCCCCGATTTCCCCGCGTCTGATTTCGGTTTGTTCTGCAGCTACCTGCGCCGATCGAGATTGATCAGCGAGTGGACTCTCTTTGATTTCAAAGCGTTAATGGTGGGCGATGCAGGGATCGAACCTGCGACCCCTCCCGTGTGAAGGGAGTGCTCTACCGCTGAGCTAATCGCCCTGTCTGGGACCCTCACGGTTTATGGCTCGCGCGAGAGCCAAGTCAAGAAGCCTTGCAAGGGAGCGGGCAGAGAGGACGCCGAGCGAGCCTGAGGCCGCGAGGAGCGCGGGGGAACCCGATTTGATTCGGCCGAGCCGCCCGGGTCATCCTGTTGCGGCCGCCGGCCTGACGGGGGATAAAGGCGCGATGCGAAAAAAGGACAGGACTGACGCGATGTTCACGCTGGACGAACTCGCCAGAACGATCGACCAGCGCGCCGGCGCGAGCGCGGAGATGTCCTATACCCGCAGCCTGCTCGACAAGGGCCCCGCGCATTGCGCGCGCAAATTCGGCGAAGAAGCGATCGAACTGGCGATCGCCGCTGCGGCCCAAGACGAGAGCGCCGTTCGGGCGGAGGCGGCGGATGTCCTCTACCACCTCCTCGTCGTGCTCCGGGCGCGGGGGGTAGCGCTGTCGTCGGTCCTGGACGAATTGGACCAGCGATCAAGACGCACCGGCCACGAGGAAAAGGCGTCTCGGGCAAGTTGAGCGCGCCGGAAAAAGACCCAACCAGGCCGGCTGGCCAAGTGAGAGAGTTTTGATGAACCGGGTCGCGGCTCAATCGCTCGAGTCCCCATTCCGCCGCTTCACCCGCGACGAATGGGCGCAGTTGCGCGCCGACACCCAGCTGACCCTCACGATCGACGATCTCAGAAAGCTGCAGTCGACCCACGATCCCATCTCGCTCGACGAGGTTGTCGCCATCTATCTTCCGCTGTCGCGGCTGCTCGCGCTCTATGTCGCGGCGACGCAGGGGCTGTTCAAGGCGACGCAGCGCTTCCTCGGGGCGACCGACGGGAAAGTCCCTTACATCATCGGGATCGCCGGGTCGGTCGCGGCGGGCAAGTCGACGACCGCGCGCGTATTGCAGGCGCTGCTGACCCGCTGGCCGAATACGCCCAAGGTGCAACTGGTCACCACCGACGGCTTCTTGCGCCCGAATGCGGAGCTGATCCGGCAGGGCATCATGGACCGCAAGGGCTTTCCCGAGAGCTACGACGGGACGGCGGTGCTTCGCTTTCTTTCCGCCGTCAAGGCGGGGCAACACAATGTCGCCGCTCCGGTCTATTCGCATATCACCTACGATATCGTGAAGGGAGAATCGGTTGTCGTTGACCGGCCGGACATTCTCATCTTCGAGGGGATCAACGTCTTATTGCCCAACCGGCTGCCCAGGGACGGCAAAGAGATTCCTTTCGTCTCCGACTTTTTCGACTTCGCCATCTTCCTCGACGCCGACGAGGCGTTGCTGGAGCAATGGTACATCGAGCGGTTCATGGGCCTGCGGACCACGGCGTTCCGCGATCCGCGCAGTTATTTCCGTCAATATGCCGACCTCGACGACGCGGAGGCCGAGGCGACGGCGCGATCGATCTGGCGACGCATCAATCTCGTCAACCTGCACGAGAATATCCTGCCGACGCGGCCGCGCGCCGACCTCCTTCTGACCAAGGGCGCGAGCCACCGGATCGAAGAAGTGGCCCTGAGAAAACTGTGAGCGTGATGCGACGAGCGCCCAGCGCGTGCGCGGCGATCGTCTGTCTTCTGACGATCACGCTCGCGCAGGCCAAGACGCCTGAGGCTTGTCACGGCGCGGATCTCGCGCATGTCGAAGGGCTCGCGGCAGCCGAGGCGGCGCGCGCCGACGATCTCGTCAACGCCGACGGCCTCATGTGGCGCATCGAGAAGCCGAATCTCGCGCCCTCGTACCTCTTCGGCACGATCCATTCGACCGACGATTCCGCGCTCGAAGTCGCCCGGCGCGCAGCAGAACTGATCAAGGGCGCCGAGGTCGTGGCGACCGAGCTTGGCGGGCCCATCGACTCCATCGAGCGGGCCAACATGACGGCTGCGATGCTGGCCGGGGCGCTCGATCGCGACCATGACACGTTCGAGGGCGTCATACCGCCGGAGGACCGCGAACTTATCGAGAAGTTTCTCGTCGGCCATGGCTATCCGGCTGCGTTCGCGCACCACTTGAAGCCTTGGTTTCTCGCCATCCTGACTGCGCTGCCCACGTGCGAAGCCGCGCGCGAGGCGCTCGATCTGCCGGAGGTCGACCAGTTCCTCGCCCAGACGGCGAAAGACCTTGGGGTGAAAGTCATCGGGCTCGAAACGCCGCAGGAGCAGCTCGACGCCATCGCGACGATGCGCCCGGAAGTCGCTGCGACGCTGCTCACTCTCACCGCCCGAGAGCCGGGCATGAACGACGACCTCTATGCAACGATGCTTCGACTCTACCGGGAGAGCCGGCCGGCGGAAATCCTGCCCATTTCCGACGCCGTAGGCGGATTGAGCGAGGCCGAGCGTTCGGCGCAGGATGAATTCATGCGCGTCCTGCTCGTCGACCGCAACGCCGTGATGGCCGAGCGCGCCGCGCCGCTCTTGGCCTCCGGCGGCGCGTTCATCGCCGTCGGCGCGCTGCATCTGACCGGCAAGGACGGCCTCATCGAACGATTCCGCGCCGATGGCTATGCGGTGACCAAGCTGTGGTGAGGCGCGCCCAAGGAAACCCTCTCCCCGCCTTCGGGGAGAGGGCACGGTGAGGGGCGCGGCGGCTGTCTGCGGACCTCGGCCCTGCCCCTCATCCGGCGGCTGCGCGGCCACCTTCTCCCGACGAGTGGGGTGAAGGGATGGGCGCTTCGCTCATTCACCGTAAGGGGTCCAGATGTTCTTGACCTGGGTCGCCCGGCGCAGGAACTCACGGCCCTCGGCTTGTCGCCAGTCGACGGCCGAGACGGAGACCCAGGTCGCCTTGAGATTGCCGGCGGACAGCGCCTCGACCTCAGCCGCGCCTGTCGCATCGCCGACATACCAGAGCGCGTCGACGCCGTCGTGCTCGGCGAGCGTCTTGGCGAGCGCATTCGCTTCACCGGTGACGATGTTGACGACGCCGGCGGGAACGTCCGACGTATCGAGGATCGAATAGAAGTCGGTCGCATTCAAAGGGTGGCTGGCCGACGGGACCGCGATGACGCAATTGCCCATCGCGATCGCCGGCATGACGAGCGACACGAAGGCGAGCAAGGGAGCCTCGTTTGGGCAAACGACGCCCATCACGCCCCACGGCTCGTTCATCGCCAGGGTGACGAAACGCGAGCGCGTCGCGTGAACCGCGCCGTCGAACTTGTCGGCATAGCCCGCGTAGACAAAGGCGCGGCGGATCGAGGCATCGACCTCAGCCTCCGCCGCGCGTGCCGAGACCCCGGTCATCGCGCTCAGCCGGCGCGCGAACTCAGCCGCCCGAGCGCTCAGATTCTCGGCTGCGTAATAGAGAACCTGGGCGCGATTGTGCGCCGTCGCCAAACCCCAGGACCCCGCCTTGGCCGCCGCCTCGACGGCGTTGCGGATATCCTTGCGGTTGCCGAGGCCGGCAAGCCCGACCTCGCGGCCGGCGGGGTCGAGAACCGCGTAGCTATAGCCGGAGTCGGGGCGCGCCTGCTTGCCGCCGATATAAAGCTTTGCGGTCCGGTCGAGCTCCGAGCCCGCGACCGCCCCAGCGGGAAGAAGCCCCGGCGCGGCGTTGAGGCGCGCCGGCTTGGCCGAGCTCGGCTTCATCTTGGGCGCGTCGGCGATGCGGTACTCGAGCAGTCCCTCGCGCCCGCCCTCGCGCCCGAAGCCGCTTTCGCGATAGCCGCCAAAGCCCGCGGCGGCGTCGAACATGTTGGTCGAATTGATCCAGACGACGCCAGCCTTGATGCGCGCCGCGACCTCGAGCGCGCGATTGACGTTCTCGGTCCAGACGGAAGCCGCGAGGCCGTAGCGCGTGTTGTTGGCGAGGGCGACCGCTTCGTCCGGCGTGCGGAAGCTGGTGGCGACCAGAACGGGGCCGAAGATTTCCTCGCGCGCGAGGACCGACGCGGGCTCGACGCCGGTGACGAGCGTCGGCGGATAGAAGCAGCCTCGCGCAGGCAGCGACTCGTCGGCGCGAAAGAACTCGAGCCCCTCCTGCTCGCCCTCGCGCATCAGTCGTTTGATCCGCTCGAGCTGAACCGGCGCAACGATCGCGCCGACGTCGGTCGACTTGCCGAGCGGATCGCCGACTCTCAGGTTGGCCATCCGGGCGCGCAGCTTGGCGTACAGCGCCTCGGCGACGCTCTCGGCGACCAGGAGCCGCGAGCCGGCGCAGCAGACTTGCCCCTGGTTGAACCAGATTGCATCGACCGCGCCCTCGACCGCGCTGTCCAGGTCGGCGTCCTCGAACACGACGAACGGCGACTTGCCCCCGAGCTCGAGTGACAGCTTCTTGCCCGTGCCGGCAGTCGCCTTGCGAATCGCGCGGCCGACCTCGGTCGAGCCGGTGAAGGCGATCTTGTCCACGCCGGTATGGGTGACCAGCGCCGCGCCGGTCGCGCCGTCGCCGGTGACGATGTTGACGACCCCTTGAGGCAGCCCCGCTTCGACGCAGATCGCGGCGAAGGCGAGCGCGGTCAAGGGCGTATATTCCGCCGGCTTCAACACCACCGTGTTGCCGGCCGCGAGCGCCGGCGCGATCTTCCAGGCGAGCATCAGCAGCGGAAAGTTCCACGGGATGATCTGCCCGCAGACGCCGACCGGCTTGGTTCCCGCAAACTCGCTGTCAATCAGCGAGGCCCAGCCAGCATGATGGTAAAAGTGGCGGGCGACCAGCGGAATGTCGATGTCGCGCGATTCGCGGATCGGCTTGCCGTTGTCGATCGTTTCCAGCACCGAAAGGAAGCGCTCGCGCTTCTGCACGTGGCGCGCGAGCGCATAGAGATGCTTCGATCGCTCGAAGCCGGAGAGCGCCGCCCATTTGGCTTGAGCCTTCCGCGCCGCGGCGACCGCGGCGTCGACATCCGCCGGAGAGCCCTGCGTCGCGCGCGCGATTCCCTCGCCGGTCGCCGGATTGAAGACCTCGAACAGGTCGTGCGGCTTGGTGAAGGCGCCATTGACGAAGAGCCCGAAGCCGTTCTTGTGCTCTTCGAGCCACGCTTTGACGTGCTCGGCGCCTTCGGGCGACGGACCATAGTCCATGGTGCGCAGGATGTCCTTGATGACGCCCATCTTTTCCCTCACGGCATCGGGTGGCGGTGGGCGGCCGAATAACGCCCGGTCGCGTAATGGTCGAGTTGCCGCTCGATGTCGGTAAGAAGGCCGCTCGCGCCGATGCGGAAGAGGTCGGGCTGCATCCACGGCAGGCCGAGCTCTTCTTTCATCAGGATGAGCCAGGCCAGCGCGTCCTTGGTCGTGCGCAAGCCGCCCGCCGGCTTGAAGCCGATGTCGACGCCGGCGCGCTCGCGATAGTCGCGCAAAGCCCGGATCATGACCAGGCTCACCGGAAGCGTGGCGTTGACGTCCTCCTTGCCGGTCGAGGTTTTGATGAAGTCGGCGCCCGCCTGCATTGCGACCATGCTCGCGGCATAGACGTTGCGGAGCGTCTTCAAATCCCCCGTGCCGAGGATCGCCTTCAAATGCGCGCGTCCGCAGGCTTCGCGCATCGCCGCGACCTCGTCGTAGAGCGCGCTCCAGTCGCGGCCGAGCACATGGGCGCGGGTGATGACGATGTCGATCTCACGCGCGCCCTCGGACACAGCGTAGCGGATCTCCTCGAGCCGCTGCTTCAGGGGCGTGAGCCCCGCGGGAAAGCCGGTCGCGACCGAAGCGACCGGAATCCCCGAGCCCTCGAGCGCCCTGACCGCGGGGGCGACCATGGTCGGATAGACGCAGACCGCAGCGACCGTGAGCCCGAGATCGGCAACGTCGAGCGCGGCGAGAATCTCGTCGCTCAACGGGCGGCGCGCCTTGGCGCAGAGCCGGCGGACGCGCCCGGGCGTGTCGTCGCCGGAGAGCGTCGTGAGGTCGATGCAGGTCATCGCCTTCACGAGCCAGGCGGCCTGATATTCCTTCTTGACCGAGCGGCGGGTGGTCAGCGTCGCGGCCCGCCGCTCGACCGCGCTGGCGTTGACGCCGACGCTCTCGAACCAGTCGGCCGCGAGCGGGACGCCGGGATTGCGGGGCCGGTTGTGCCCGGCCAAAGCCGGGTTGGCGATTGCCTGGTCCATGGCGTCTCCCTTGCCAGCGCATCGGGCGCACAGCGTGTCACGAACGCGCGGCCGAATTCAAGCTGCGGACGGGGTCTCTCTGTGGCCGCTTCCGGAGCTGTCCGACCCAAGCCGGCGCGAACTTAAGCCACGCGGAGCCAAGCCCGGACAAAACAAATCTAAGAAAAACATTTGGACTTTGTCTCCGTTCCGCCGTTCGCAGGCCCCAGACAGCGTCAGCGGCTAAGCCGAAGCGCAGCGACATTCTCCGGCGTCAGGCGCGAACCCTCGGCGCCGAACCGGGCCGTGACAAAGTTGGCCGCGGCCGCGATCTCGGCGTTGGAATAGGCGTCGCCGAAGGCCGGCATCGCCATGCCGGCTTCGCCGGGCTTTCGGCCGCCGCCGAACAGGATGACTTGCGCGACATTGACGCCCGACGGATCGTTGACCGAGCGAGCCCCGGCAATCGACGCCAGGCCGGAGATCGGGCTCTCGCCCGTCCATCCGTGACAGCTCGCGCAGGCTTCCGCATAGATCTGTTCGCCAAGCGCATTGCCGCCCTGACCCGGCTCCTGCGCCGCCACCGCGCTCGGCGGCCGGGGAGCCGGCAGGTCGGGATTGGCGATCGGCGGCACGGTGCGCAAATAGGCGACCATGGCGGCAATGTCTTCGCTGGTCAGATGCATGAGGCTGAGGTCGACTGCCTCCCCCATCGGCCCCGCGGCCGTGCCGCGCCCCTCGGCATGTCCGGTCGAGAGATAGTGCGCCAGCGCCTCATCGGTCCAGTCGCCGACCCCGCTCGTCGGATCGCCGGTGATGTTGTACGCGCGCCAGCCGCCGGTGACGGCGCCGGCGAATTTGCGACGCTCGTCGAGCGCCTGGAAAAGATTGCGCGGCGTGTGGCATTCGCCGCAATGGGCGAGCGCCTCGACGAGATAGGCGCCCCGGTTCCACTCGGCGCTCCGGTCGGCGTGCGGCTCGAACCGCCGGTCGGCGTTGAACATCATCGCCCATATCCCCATCGCCCAGCGCTGGTTGAACGGAAAGGCGAAGGTGTTGGGAATGGCTGGCGCGCTGATCGGCTCGAGGCTGAACAGATAGGCCTTGATGGCGAGCGCGTCGGCGTCCGTCAGATAGGTGTAACTGGCGAAAGGCATTGCGGGGTAAAGCGGCGCTCCGTCGCGCCGGGTCCCTCGGCGCACGGCCGCCAGAAAATCCGCATCGCTGTACTGGCCGACGCCGGTCTCCTTATCGGGGGTGATGTTGGTCGAATACATCGTGCCGAAGGGGAGCACGAATCCCCGGCCGCCAGCGAAAGGCCGCCCTCCAATCGCGGTGTGGCAGGCCTCGCAATCGGCCGCGCGGATGAGATAGCGCCCCCGTTCGATGAGGCTCGCGCCCTTGAGGCTCGCCGGCGCTCCGGTCGGGTCGGCCTGCTTGTAGTCAGCGAGCGCGATCCGGTCGCGGCCCGCGAAATCGGTCGGCCCCGGGCCAAATACATTCCAGGCGACGAATCCGAGAACGGCGACGGCCACCAGCGCGGCCGCCGCCAGCAGGATGCGCCAAACGGTTCTCACGCGGCTTTCCCGGATGCGAGTTGCTTTCGGTCGATCGGAAGGCTGCGAAAGCGCACCCCCGTCGCTGCGAAGAGCGCGTTGGCGAGCGCCGGAGCGGCGATCGAAGTCCCCGGCTCGCCGATGCCGCCCGGCGCCTCGCCGTTCCGCACCAGATGGACCTCGATCGCGGGCGCTTCGTTGATGCGCATCATTCGATAGTTGTTGAAGTTGCTCTGCTGCACCCGCCCTTTGGCGATGGTGATTTCATTGTAGAGCGCGGCGGTGAGCCCGAAGATGAGGCCGCCCTGAATCTGCGCCTCGACGCTGTCAGGGTTGATGACCGTGCCGCAATCGACCGCCGCCGTCACGCGGCGGATCGCGATCTCGCCATTGGTGTCGACCTCGGCCTCGACGATCGCCGCAACATATGAGCCGAACACGCTCTGGCAGGCCACCCCGCGTCCAACCCGCGCCGGAAGCGCGCTTCCCCAGCCCGCCTTTTCCGCCGCGAGATCGAGGCAGGCGAGCAGCCGCGGCTCCTTCGCGAGGTGCGCCCGCCGGAAGGCGACCGGATCCTGCCCGGCGGCATGCGCCAGCTCGTCGACGAAGCTCTCGACGACGAAGATATTGTGGCCCGGACCAACGCTTCGCCAGAAGCAGGTCGGCACGCCAGGCGGCTCGGCATGCACGTATGCGACATGAAGGTTCGGCGTCTCGTAGGGGAAATCGATCGCGCCGTCGACCGCATCCCCGTCGAGCCCGTCCTCGAAGCTCGGAGGCGCCCAGCGCGCGAGTATCGACGAGCCGGCGATCTTGTGACTCCACGCCGTGATCCTGCCGTTCGACAGGCTCGCTGCGAAGCGGTCGAAATAGAAGGGCCGGTAGAGCGCCTGCTGGATGTCCTCTTCGCGCGTCCAGATGACCTTGACCGGCCCGTCGACCTTCTGCGCGATGCGTACAGCCTTGCCGATATAATCCACTTCGAGCCGTCGGCCGAAACCGCCGCCGATCAGATGATTGTGGACGATGACCTTCTCGAGCGGCAGCCCGGTCACCTCCGCCGCGATCCCTTGCGCGCGGGAAAGGACTTGGTTCCCGACCCAGATCTCGCACGAGTCGGGACGAACATGCACGACGCAGTTCATCGGCTCCATCGGCGCATGGGCGAGGAACGGCACGTGATAAGTCGCCTCGAGTTTCGTTCCCTCGGCCAGAGCCTTGGCGACGTCGCCGGTCGATTTCGCAACCGCGCCCTCTCTATCGCTCGCGGCGACGAGGCCGTTGAGAACGTCGGCCGTCGTCACATTGGCGTTCGGCCCTTCGTCCCATGTGATGGCGAGGGCGTCGAGGCCCTGCTTGGCGGCCCACATATGATCGCCGACGACTGCGACGAGATCGTCGAGAACGACGATCTGCCGCATTCCCGGTACGTTCTTAGCCGCCGCGTCATTGACATGCGCGACCTTGCCGCCGAAGACCGGACAGCTCGCAAGCGTGGCGATCTTCACGCCTGGCGGTCTTGCGTCGATGCCGTAGACCGCCTTGCCGTTGACTTTGTCCGGCGTGTCGAGCCGCTTCAGCGGCTTGCCGATGAGCTTGAAATTCGCCGGCGACTTCAGCGGCGGATTTTGTGGCGGCGTCAGTCCGGCGGCGGCTTGCGCCAGTTCGCCGTAAGTCGCGTTCTGAGCGCTCGCGTCGTGAAAGACCTCGCCGTTCTCCGTCCGGCAGGAGGCCGGATCGACGCTCCACTTCGCCGCCGCCGCCTTCACCAGCATGGTCCGGGCGGCCGCGCCGGCAATTCGCATCGGACCCCAGAACGCGCGGACGGAGGTCGAGCCGCCGGTCACCTGGAACCCGAGAAGCGGGTTCGCGTAAAGCTTGTCATTCGGAGGCGCGGCCACTGCGGTCACCTGCTCGAAGGGCGCATCAAGCTCCTCGGCGAGGACCATGGAAAGGGCGGTGTAAATGCCCTGCCCCATCTCCACCTGCGGGATCGTGAAGGTGACTTTGCCATCCTGGTCAATGCGAACGAAGGCGTTCGGCGCGAAATCCGCGCTCGTCTCCGCTGCGAAAGCCGGACGGAGTCGCGGAAGCGAGACGCCGAGCATGAGGCCGCCGCCCGCAGCGACCGCCGCCTTGACCATCGCGTGGCGAGTGAACCCGGGTGCGGACGAGGATCGGGTCATGGGCAAACCTCCCTCAGGCCGAACGCGCGGCTTGCTTGATGGCGGCGCGGATGCGCACGTAGGTGCCGCAGCGGCAAATGTTTCCGGCCATCGCCGCGTCGATGTCAGCGTCGTTCGGGTCGGGCGTTCTCGCGAGCAGCGCGGCGGCGGACATGATCTGTCCGGACTGGCAGTAGCCGCATTGCACCACTTCGAGACCGAGCCACGCTTTCTGGATTTTGCGTCCCGCCTCAGTCGCGCCGATGCCCTCGATGGTCGTCACCTTGCGGTCGCCGATCGAGCCGACCGGCAGCAGGCAGGAACGCACCGGCTGCCCGTCGATCTGCACCGTGCAGGCGCCGCATTGCGCGATCCCGCAGCCGAATTTGGTTCCCGTGAGGCCGATCACATCCCGCAAGGTCCAGAGCAGCGGCGTATCAGGCGAGACATCGACCGTTTCGCGCTGTCCATTGACCTCGATGGTTATCGACATGCTCGTTCTCCCATCCAGATCCGGACCAGTCCGGGCCGCGCTGATGGAGGCGCACCGATAGTATTCGCCGGATATAACGCGCGACTGGTCCTGATGCTGTGCGTAAGACGCACGCCGTTGCTGCGCAATTATCGATTGGTATGAGCTCCGAGACGGTCGGTTTCTGGCGCGTCCCCCATTTCACATACGCTAACCCCTAGCTCCCGACGATCGCGGCGAACGCCGCGCGCACCCGCTTGCGCGCCTCGTCCAGCGCGGCGGTGAGCGCCTCGAAATCGGGAAAACCGCTCGCCGCGGCGATGCGGCGCTTGACGCCGGCGGCGGCTTTCAAGGGGTCGAATGGGCCGGAGGTCGAAAGGCGCATGAATTGGGTCGCGTCGGTATAAAGCCGGTGGGCGTCGACGAGGACCTCGGCCTCCTCGGCGGTGATCAGCCCGGCGGCGCCAGACTTTTCGAGCGCCTTGCGGGTCGAGACGTCGAGGATGCCCGGACGCTTATGGGCGAAGGCCAACTCCAGATATTGGGCGATGAATTCGATGTCGATCAGCCCGCCCGCGACCAGCTTCAGGTCCCAGACGTCCTTGTCGCCCTTTTCCGCGGCGATGAGCTTCCGCATCGCGCCCGCGTCGCGCGCGACCTTGCCCCCTTCCCGCTTACGGGTCAGGGTCTCACGCACCGTCTCGGCGACTTCCGCGCCTAGACTCGCGTCGCCGGCGACGACCCGGGCGCGCGCCAGCGCCATGTGCTCCCAGGTCTCCGCCTCCTTGAGCTGATAGAGCTTGAACGACGACAGCTGGGTCGCGAGCGGTCCCTGGCGCCCGGAGGGCCTGAGCCGCATGTCGACGTCGTAAAGGCGCCCCGCCTTGGTCGGCGCGGTCAGGGCCGCGATGAGCCGCTGCGTCAGCCGCGCGTAATAGA
>JBAUXQ010000038.1:0-16283 GCA_049584355.1 Roseiarcus sp.
AGATAGGAGCGAACGCAAAGCACGCTCAAGCCATTGAAAACAAACGATCCGGCGAAACCAACCGATTTCGCGCGCCAATGATTTCAAGCGTTTAGGACCCCGCCGGCGAAGCGCCTGGTTTCGCTCCGCGAAGCGAGCTGACGCGCTGCCGGCGTTTGCGCGTCTTGGGTTGCGCCGCGCGGCGGGCGGGCGCATGATTCGATTCGTGGCCCAGCATCCAGAAAGTTCCGAGCCGGCGGTTGTTCTGGCGCCGGCTGCTCACCCCCGGCCGCCCATGCGCCGCCCCCATACCGCTCATCCGTCCTATCTGGGTGGGTTGAACGAGGAGCAGCTGCGCGCGGTCGAAGCGCTCGACGGTCCGGTTCTCATTCTCGCCGGCGCGGGCGTCGGCAAGACCCGCGTCCTTACCTCCCGAATCGCCCATCTCATCGCCACCGGCCGCGCCCGGGCCTATGAGATCCTGGCGGTGACCTTCACCAACAAGGCCGCGCGGGAGATGCGCCAGCGCGTCGCCGCGTTCGCGGGATCCGAGCAGGCGATGCCGTGGCTCGGCACGTTTCATTCGATCGGCGCGAAGATTCTGCGCATGCACGCCGAGCTGGTGGGCCTGAGACCGAATTTCACCATTCTCGACTCCGATGACCAGCTGCGCCTGCTCAAGCAGCTCCTGCAAGCGGAAAATCTGGACGAAAAGCGCTGGCCGGCGCGAGCGCTGGCGAATCTCATCGATGGCTGGAAGAATCGGGGCATCGATCCCAGGCGCGTCTCCGCGAGCGAAGCTGCGGTGTTCGCCGGCGGCCGCGGCGCAGCCCTCTATGAGATCTACCAGGCGCGTCTGAAAGCGCTCAACGCGGTCGATTTCGGCGATCTCCTGCTCGAGCCGTTGCGGCTCATGCGCGAGCACGACGACATTCTCGCGGCGTTCCGGCGGCGGTTCCGCTACATTCTCGTCGACGAGTATCAGGACACCAACGTCGTCCAGTATCTCTGGCTCCGCCTCCTCGCCGGGACCAACGGCAATCTTTGCTGCGTCGGCGACGACGATCAGTCGATCTACGCCTGGCGCGGCGCAGATGTCGAAAACATCCTGCGGTTCGAGAGGGACTTTCCCGGCGCGAAGGTGATCAGGCTCGAGCGAAATTATCGCTCGGGCGGCCACATCCTGGCGGTCGCGTCGGGGCTGATCGCGCACAACCGCGGCCGGCTGGGCAAGACGCTGTTTACCGACAAACCGCCGGGAGACCGGCCGGCAGTCATCGAAGCATCGGACGCCCAGGAGGAAGCGAGGCTCATCGGCGAGGAGATCGAGGCGGCCCAGCACAAGGGCGTCTCCCTGAACGAGATCGCGATCCTGGTGCGCGCCTCGTTTCAGATGCGCGAATTCGAGGAGCGGTTCATCGCGCTCGGGCTCCCTTACAAGGTCATCGGCGGCCCGCGATTCTACGAGCGGGCGGAAATACGCGACGCATTGGCCTACCTTCGCTGCGTCGCCCAACCCGACGACGACCTCGCGTTCGAGCGCATTTATAACCAGCCCAGACGCGGCCTCGGCGACGCGACGCTCGCCACCTTGCATCAATATGGCCGCCGAGCCGACCTTTCCCTCATGCGGGCCGCACGCGCGCTCGTCGAAACGGAGGAACTGAAGCCACGTCCGCGGCAAATCCTGCGTCGCCTCCTCGACGACTTCGATCGGTGGCGGACGCAGGCGGGTGAGCTTCCCCATGAGGAGCTGGCGCAAGTCGTGCTCGAGGAGAGCGGCTATATCGACATGTGGAAAGCCGAACGCACGCCCGATGCGGCCGGACGGCTCGACAACCTGAAAGAGCTCGTCCGGTCGATGGGCGAATTTCCCGATCTTGGATCGTTTCTCGAGCATGTGTCGCTGGTCATGGACGCCGAGGGCGGCGAGGAGGGCGAGCGGGTCTCGATCATGACCCTTCATGGGGCGAAGGGATTGGAGTTCGATGTCGTCTTTCTGCCGGGCTGGGAGGAAGGTCTCTTTCCTCATCAGCGGTCGCTGGACGACAACGGCCTTGCCGGACTCGAGGAAGAGCGGAGGCTTGCCTATGTCGGCCTGACCCGGGCCCGCCGGCAGGCAAGAATTTACTACGCCCTCAACCGGCGGGTGCGCGGGCTCTGGCAGACGTCGGCGCGATCCCGGTTCATCCAGGAGTTGCCCGACGAGCATGTCGAATTCGAGGAATCTGCAGGTTCGGCCGACCGCGGTTATGGCTCCTGGCCGTCCGCCGCGCCGGAAGGCGGGTTTACCTCCCGTTACGACACGCCCGGCTGGCGTCGCTTCGAGGCGCGGTCGAGCGATTCCGGTGGATTACGCTCGCGCACCGCGAGGCCTTCAGGCCCGATTATTGAAGGCGCGGCCCACGGATATGGCTCGTCCTCTTCGGTGTTCCAGCCCGGATCGCGGGTGATACACAGCAAATTCGGCCCGGGGGAGGTTGTCGCCGTCGACGGCCCCAAGCTGACCGTCGACTTCGACAAGGCGGGCCGGAAGTTGGTGATGGACAGTTTTGTCGCCGCCGAGAGATAGCTGAACCGAACGGGTCCAGGACGTCCCATCGCTGCGCGCGACGGCGCCCTTTCCGGTCTCAATCGTCGAACCTTCGGGTCCGCGACTTTGCCCGTCAGGCAGCCTTGGTTCTCGGATTGACCTCTTCGGTATAGGCGTCGACGAGCGCCGCGGTCACCGCCCCGGGCCTGAAGGCATGGGGGCCGATCTCGCCGACCGGCGTCACTTCGGCGGCGGTCCCGGTGATGAAGCACTCATCGAAGCCGCCAAGCTCCTCGGGCAGGATTCGCCGCTCTATCACTTCAAAGCCGCGCTTGCGCGCGAGATCGATCACCGTCGCCCGGGTAATCCCGGCGAGGAAGCAATCGGCGATCGGGGTATGAATCACGCCGTTCTTGACGAAAAAGACGTTTGCGCCGGTGCATTCGGCCACCCGGCCCTGCCAGTCGAACATCAAAGCGTCGGCATATCCGCGCCGCTCCGCGCGGTGCTTGGAGATGGTGCAGATCATATAGAGGCCCGCCGCCTTCGCCATGGCGGGCGCGGTCGCAGGATCGGGTCGCCGATAGTCGGCGATATCGAGCCGAATCCCCTTCATCCGCTGGGCGGGATCGAAATAGCTCGGCCAGTCCCACACGGCTATCGCGAGGTGGATCTTGTTGTGCTGCGCCGAGACGCCCATCATCTCCGACCCGCGCCAGGCGATTGGCCGCACGTAGGCGTCGACGAGATGGTTTCGCTTCAGGACTTCCGCCTTGGCGGCGTCGATCTCGGCCACGCTCCAGGGCACCTCGAAGTCGAGCACCCGGGCGGATTCCCTTAGGCGCCGGGAATGGTCCGACGACTTGAAAATATGCCCGCCATACGCTCGTTCGCCCTCGAAAACCGCGCTTGCATAGTGCAGCGCATGGGTCAGCACGTGCACTTTGGCTTGGCGCCACTCGACCATTTGACCGTCAAACCAGATCCATCCGTCGCGATCGTCAAATGTCTGTGTGGCCATCTCGCGTTCCTCTCCTTCGAAGCGGGTCGGTTTGGTTTTTGGTCGATTGGAGTTACATGGATCGGGTCGATTGTCGCTATAGGCTAGCAAAAGGGCTGAATTATGTCAACACTACTGACCTAATGGGCTCATCCATGTCGTCCGACGCGTCCAGGGCCGATCCAGCCGCGCACTCCCGCCGCGGCGATGAGCCGATGTACGAATTGATCGAACTGTTCTTCTTTGCATATCGCGACTTTGTCGGCGACGCCGATCGGTTGCTCGAAGCCTATGGGTTTGGACGAGCCCATCATCGCGTCCTTTATTTTGTCAGCCGGCGACCGGGCCTGACGATCGCCGAGCTTTTGGAAATCTTGCGGATCACCAAGCAAAGCCTCAACCGCGTCTTGCGCGAGCTCGTCGACAAGAACTTCGTCGAGATCCGGGCCGGGGCGCTGGACCGGCGAAGGCGACAGCTCTATGCGACCCCCGACGGCGAGCGCCTGGCGCTAAGACTGGCCCAGGTTCAGACGCGGCGGTTCGCATTGGCGCTGGAACAATTGGGCGACTGGGGCGAGGAATCGGCGCTCGCCTTTCTGACCGCGATGATCGATCCCCAGAAGCGCGCGAGCGATGCCATCAGTCGGCAGGAGCCGCCGAAGCGGGCGGGTCAGGCTCAGTGAGCTCGACAGCGACTTCGTTCCAGGACGACGCTGCTCATGTCCTCGTGGTTGACGACGATCGGCGGCTGCGAGCGTTGCTGTCAAGCTACCTGGTCAAGAACGGCCATCGGGTCACGGTCGCGGCGACCGCGGCCGAGGCCCGCGGGTTTCTCGACGGATTGGCGTTCGACATCATCGTGCTGGACGTCATGATGCCCGGCGAGAATGGCTTCGACTTCGCCACCGCTCTGCGCGGGCGGTCGCAAGTGCCAATCCTGATGCTGACGGCGCGCGGCGAACCGCAGGATCGCGTACGCGGCCTGGAAATTGGCGTCGACGACTATCTGGCCAAGCCGTTTGAGCCGCGCGAGTTGCTCTTGCGGATCGGCTCGGTGCTTCGACGCACGCGGGCCGCAGCGGTCGGCCGCCCCGAGACCGCCGTCGTGCGCTTCGGACGCTTCGCGTTCTCGCTCGAGCGCGGAGAGCTGCGCGCCGGCGACGAGGCGATCCGCATCACCGAACGCGAGCGCGAGATGCTTCGCCTGCTCAGCGCCAATGCCGGCGCGATCGTTTCTCGCGAGGCGTTGTCGGGATCGGGCGGCGCGGCACAGGAGCGAACGGTCGATGTCCTGGTCAATCGACTGCGGCGCAAGATCGAACAAGACCCCGCCAATCCGACCTATCTGCAGACGGCTCGGGGGGCGGGATATCGACTCATAGCGGACCGATGAGGGAACGAGCCGCATTCCGCAGTCTGCGTTGGTTGGCGCAGATCCGCCTGCTCTGGCGACGCGCGGCGCGCAGCCTCGCCGAGTTGCTGCCGAAGGGGCTCTACAAGCGCTCGCTCCTGATCGTGATCGTGCCGATGGTGCTTTTGCAGACCGCCGTGACGTTCGCATTCATGCAGCATCATTGGGATCTGGTGACCCGCAGGCTTTCCGAGGCGGTGGCGCGCGACGTCGGAGCGCTGACCGACCTTTATCAGAAGCTCCCGCCCGGCGAGGACGATACCTTTCTGACCAATCTGGCGTCGGAACGGTTTCGTATGGACGCGACCTTGCTGCCGGCTGGTCCTTTGCCGCCAGTCATGCCTCGATCCTTTTATGGGGCATTGGATCCACTGACGCGAATCCTTCCCAGCGAAATTAGAAAGCAGGTCGCGCGGCCGTTCTGGCTCGATACCGTCGGTCGATCGGGGCTGATGGAAATACGCGTCGATCTCGGCGGCCGAGTGCTTCGCCTGGTGACCCGCCGCGCTCTCGCTTACGAGGCGAACGCCCATATTTTCGTGCTCTGGATGCTGGGCGCGATGATCGTCCTTCTGACCGTTGCGATCATTTTCCTTCGCAATCAGATCCGGCCCATTTTGCGCCTCGCGAGAGCCGCCGAGGACTTCGGCAAGGGCCGGGATCTCGACTTCAGTCCCCATGGCGCGCGCGAAGTCCGGCAGGCGGGCCACGCCTTCATCCAAATGAAGCGGCGGGTCGAGCGAGCGACCGAACAGCGAACCGCGATGCTGAACGGCGTCAGTCACGATCTGCGCACGATATTGACCAGATTCAAACTGTCGTTGGCCCTGCTCGACAATTCCCCCGACAGCGAGTTCCTGCAGAAGGACGTCGATGAAATGGGTCAGATGCTCGAAGGATATCTCGCCTTCGCTCGCGGGGACACGGGCGAATCGACCGCCCGGATCAACATTGGCTCGATCCTCGAGGACCTGCGGGCCGATTCCGAGCGACACGGCGCTGAGCTTGGCGTCGAGACCCGCGGCGATCTCGACATTCGCGTGCGGCCCATGGCGATGAAGCGCTGCGTCGGCAATCTGGTCGCCAACGCCCAGCGCCACGCCGACCGCGTTCGCGTTTCTGCGACCCGCGAGTCTCAATTCGTGTCGATCGTCGTCGACGACGACGGCGCGGGCATCGCCCAGGCGCATCGGGAGGACGTCTTCCGGCCCTTCTACCGCCTCGACGAAGCGCGCAACCAGGACGAGGGCGGCGCAGGCCTGGGGCTCGCGATCGCAAGAGACATCGCCCGCTCACACGGGGGCGACATCACGCTCTCAGACAGCCCCTTGGGGGGCCTGAGAGCGGCGGTGCGCATTCCCGTTTAGGCCGATTGCTGTGGAACCGGGGCTCCGACGGAAGCGTTGATCCAGCGAGACAATTCGCTCTTCGGGCCGGCGCCGGTCTTGGTCGCTACGTGCTTGCCGTCCTTGAACACCATCAGCGTCGGGATCGACCGGATGCCATACTTGCCGGCGACACCCGGGTTTTCGTCGACATTGAGCTTGGCGATCTTCACTTTGCCGTTCATTTCAGTCGCGATTTCTTCCAGCGCCGGCGCGATCATGCGGCATGGCCCACACCATTCCGCCCAGAAATCGACGACGACCGGCTCGTTGGATTTGATAACATCGCTCTCGAAACTCGCGTCCGTGACTTTGGCCGTTAATAGTGACATGGCGCCCTCGAAGACGGCGTGCTTGCCGCAGTCTCATAGCTAGGAACCATCGAGCGCGGCGTCAAGCAGGCTGGCGGAATTGGGAGCGTCGCCTGGCGTTGCCGGTCCACGCCTTGACACGGGCGCAGCCGTCGCCTAGCCGAGCGCCCGGCAATGAGGCAGGAACAGGCGCAGATCGTCCGGCAAATCAGCGGTCTCGGCGAGATCTCCGACCGCTATGACGCGATTCTTTGCGATATCTGGGGCGTCCTACACAACGGACTCGCCTCCTTCGCGCCGGCGTCGGCAGCGTTGGCGTCGTTCCGGCGGCGCGGGGGCGTGGTGGTGCTGATCACCAATGCTCCACGGCCATCGCCGCCCATCCACCGGCAAGTGCTGCGGCTTGGGGTTGCGCCGGAAGCGTTCGACGCCATCGTCACTTCTGGCGACGTGACCATCGGATTGATGGAGGAGCAGGCTGACGACCGGGTGCTTCACATCGGACCGGGACGCGACTTGAGCCTCTTCGACGCCGCCGCACAGGCGACAGGCGGGCGGCCGAGGCTCCATGCTCTCGAAGACGCCCAATATGCGCTATGCACCGGCCTCCGAAACGACGAGAGCGAAACGCCCGACGACTACGAACCGGAGCTGCGGGCTATGGCGGCGCGCGGAATGACGATGATATGCGCCAACCCGGACATCGTCATCCACCGGGGCGAAACGCTCATCCATTGCGCCGGAGCGCTGGCGGCTCGCTATGAAGAGCTTGGGGGCCCAGTCCTCTACGCCGGCAAGCCTCACGCGCCGATTTACGATCAAGCCTTGGCGCTGGCGAAACGGGCCTGCGGCGGGGCGATCGACAAGAGGCGGGTGCTTGCAATCGGCGACGGCATGAAAACGGATATCGCCGGCGCCGCGCGAGCGGGCCTGGACGCGCTGTTCGTCACCGGGGGCATACATCGGTCTTTGCACGGAGAGGCGCCGGCTTCGCCAGCGGATCCGGTTGAACTGCAACGGTTGTACGAGGACTATGCGTTGTGGCCGATCGCCGCGATTCCCGCGCTTCAGCCGTAGACGTTTGCAACGCCGGCTCGATTTGACGCTCGTCGACCGACCTCTGTTGGCTCCAACCGGTTGAAGGTCTTGTCGGCGGTATGCAGAACCCCCTGTTTCGGACGCTCTATTTCGAAGACCTTGCGATCGGCATGCGGGCGACGATCCACAAGACGGTCGAGAATGAAGACGTGATCGGGTTCGCCGAGCTTTCTGGCGACCACAATCCGATCCACTTGTCCGAGCATTTCGCCCGCAAGACCCGTTTTGGCGGCCGGATCGTACATGGGCTATATACCGCGAGCCTGATTTCCGGGGTCATCGGGATGCGGCTGCCGGGACCGGGCGCGGTCTACATCTCGCAAACACTGCGCTTTCTCGGTCCGGTCAAAATTGGCGACGTCGTCGACGTCAGCGTGGAGGTGGTCGAGCTGACCGAGAAGAACCGCCGCGTCCGGTTGCGTTGCGAGTGTCGCGTCGGCAATGAGATCGTGCTCGACGGCGAAGGCGTTCTCAGCGTTCCGCCGACGCCCAAGCCGAGGCTTTCTTCGCCTTGACCGGACCAGGACGCCAAGGCAGTTGCGGGGCTTGCGAAACGCTGGGACAGGGCGGTCGAAACCCGGGGATCGGCAGGACGCAATGACCAACGGCTTCGTGCTCGCCACGGACCCGATGCTGCCGCCGCATGGGTTGGAAGGCGCGGTTTACGCCATCGGAAATTTTGACGGCCTGCATCTCGGGCATCAGGCGGTCATCGAGCGCGCCGTCGCGCTCGCCAGGGAGCGAGCGGCCCCCAGCGCCATCTTGACGTTTGAGCCTCATCCGGCGGACTTTTTCGCCGCCCGGCCGGTCGCGTTTCGATTGACCCCGGCCCGAGAGAAAGCCGAAATCTGCCCTCGGCTCGGACTCGACGGCATCGTCTTCCTCCGCTTCGACGCCTCTCTAGCGGCGATGAGCGCAGAGGAGTTCGTCGAAAAGGTTCTCGTCGCCCGCCTCGGCGCCGCCGCGGTGGTCGTCGGCTGGGACTTTCATTTCGGCAAGGGCCGATCCGGTTCGCCGGCCACCCTCGCCGAGGCCGGCCGAAGGCATGGCTTCGCCGTCGAGATTGTGGCGAAAGTCGAATCCGGCGTCGGAGAAGCGGCCCGCGACGTGTCCTCGAGCGCGATTCGCAAGGCTCTCGAGCAGGGCGACCTCGCCGCGGCGGCGCGGGGTCTTGGGCGCAATTATTCGGTCAGCGGCCAGGTCATTTCCGGCCAGCGCCTGGGGCGCACCCTCGGCGTTCCGACGGCCAATATCGCGCTCGAGCCGACCAACCGGCTGGCGCACGGAATTTATGCGGTCGTGGCGCGGGTCGACGGGCGCGCTTTTCCCGCCGTCGCCAGCTTCGGCACCCGGCCGACGGTCGACGACGGCCCGCCCTTGCTCGAAGTTCATCTCCTTGACTTCGATGGGGATCTCTACGGGCGTGAAATGCAAGTCGAGTTCATCGAGCGCATTCGCGACGAGCGCAAATTCGATTCGATCCCGTCGCTGGTGGCCGAGATGGGGCGCGACAAGGAGCGCGCCCGCGCCATTCTCACCGCCAGGGCGAAGAGCGAATTTGGCGAATTGCGGCAAATCCTCTAATCCCACCCGGCCCTCGCCACGAACCCTGAATTTGGCTCCCGCTCTCATGTCCGACGCGTCCGTCTCAGGCCTCGATTATTCGCGCACTCTTTACCTGCCCAAGACGGATTTTCCCATGCGGGGGGGTCTGCCGCAGAAGGAGCCGGAAATTCTGGCTCGCTGGGCGCGCGAGAATCTCTATCTCGCGCTTCGTGAGAGCGGCAAGGGACGGCCCAAATTCGTTCTCCACGACGGGCCTCCTTACGCCAACGGCAATGTCCACATCGGCACGGCGCTCAACAAGACCCTCAAGGACATTGTTGTGCGCTCGCATCAGATGACCGGCAAGGAGTCCAATTACGTTCCCGGCTGGGACTGTCACGGACTGCCGATCGAATGGAAGGTCGAGGAAGAATTCTACACAAGCAAGGGCAAGACCAAGCCCGACTTTTCGGATTCGCAAGCCATCATCGCGTTCCGCGGCGAATGCCGCGCCTATGCCGAGCACTGGCTCTCGGTGCAGCGGGAAGAATTCAAGCGGCTCGGCGTCGTGGGCGACTGGGACCATCCCTATACGACGATGAGCTATCCCGCCGAAGCGCAGATCGTCAGGGAGATTTTCAAATTCGTCGCCAACGGCCTCCTCTACCGCGGCTCGAAGCCAGTGATGTGGAGCGTCATCGAGAAGACCGCGCTCGCGGAAGCGGAGGTCGAATATGAGGAATTGACCAGCGATACGATTATCGCGGCGTTCCCGATCGCATCCGATGACGCTTCGGTGCTCATCTGGACCACAACGCCGTGGACGATTCCAGGCAACCGCGCGATCGCCTTCTCCCGCCGCATCGCCTATGGGCGCTACCGGGTCACGGATTCGTCCGCCGACAATTGGGCGAAGCCTGGAGCCACCTATATCCTCGCGCAATCGCTCGCCGACAGTGTTTTTCGCGCCGCCAGAGTCGGCTCATTCGAGTTCCTTGGCGGGGTCGACGGCGACGCGCTGGCGTCGATGGTCTGCGCTCATCCCCTCCACGATCACGGCTATGGGTTTGTCGTTCCCTTGCTCGACGGCGACCATGTCACGGAAGAGGCTGGAACCGGCTTCGTTCATACCGCGCCCGGCCACGGGCGCGAGGACTTCGAGCTCTGGACGGCGAACACGCGGCTGCTTCAGGAGCGGGGAATCGAGACGCGAATTCCCTACACGGTCGACGAGAACGGCGCCTTCACCGAAGAGGCGCCTGGCTTCGAAGGCAAGCGCGTCATCACCGACAAGGGGAAACCCGGCGACGCGAACCGAGCGGTCATCGATGCTCTGGTCGAGGCGGGCGCGCTCGTCGCCCGCGGCCGGCTCAAGCATCAGTATCCGCACAGTTGGCGTTCGAAGACCCCGGTCATCTTCCGCAACACCCCGCAATGGTTCCTGGCGATGGATCGGCCGTTCGTCAACGCGCACGGCGGCAAGAGCCTTCGGGCTATTGCGGTCGATGCGATCGAACGCACGCGGTGGGCGCCGCCGTCCGGCGAGAACCGGATCAAGGGCATGGTTGCGAACAAGCCCGACTGGGTGCTTTCGCGCCAGCGCGCCTGGGGCGTGCCGCTGTCGATTTTCGTCCGCAAGAACGGTCACGAAATCCTGTTCGACGACGAGGTGAACGCGCGAATCGCCGACGCCTACGAACGGGAAGGCGCCGACGCGTGGTTCGCCGCCGGCGCGAAGGAGCGGTTCCTGGGCGCGAAGCACAATGCCGACGCTTACGACAAGATCGATGACCTGGTTGAAGTCTGGTTCGATTCCGGCTCGACTCACGCTTACGTCCTCGAAGACGCGAAGCACTTTCCTGGACTGGCCGGCATCCGGCGCGCGATCGACGGCGGCGGCGACCAGGTGATGTATCTCGAAGGCTCCGACCAGCATCGCGGCTGGTTCCAGTCTTCGCTCCTCGAAAGCTGCGGCACGCGCGGTCGGGCGCCGTTCGACATCGTGCTGACCCACGGCTTCACGCTCGACGAGAGCGGACGCAAGATGTCCAAGTCTTTGGGCAACCAGACTTTCCCCGAGGACGTCATTCGCACGTCGGGCGCCGACATCCTGCGCTTGTGGGTGGCCAGCGTCGACTACACCGATGATCAGCGCATTGGCCCGGAAATCCTGAAAGCGGTCAGCGACAACTATCGCAAGCTGCGCAATACGATTCGTTGGATGCTCGGAACTCTGGCCCATCGCGAGCCAGGCGACTCGGTCGGCTATGTGGCGATGAGCGGACTGGAGCGGCTGATGCTGCACAAGCTCGCCGAACTCGACCTCAAGGTTCGCGAGGCTTACGATAATTTCGACTTCGCGCGCGTCGTCGCTGCGCTCACCGCATTCATGAACGCCGACCTGTCCGCCTTCTATTTCGACATCCGCAAGGATGCGCTTTACTGCGACGCGCCGTCCAGCGTTCGGCGGCGCGGGGCCTTGGAGGCGATCGACTACATCTTCGGCGCGGTTGCCGTTTGGCTCGCGCCGGTCCTGGTCTTCACCGCGGAGGAGGCCTGGACTGCGCGCGGCGCGGGCAACCGCTCGATCCATCTCGAACAATTTCCCGCCATCCCCGCCGGGTGGCGGGATGATCAACTCGCTGAGACTTGGGATACGATCCGGACGTTGCGTCTCGCCGTCACCGGCGCGATCGAGATCGCCCGAGCGAACAAGCTGATCGGCTCTTCCCTCGAAGCGGCGCCTCGCATCTATCTGAGCAATCCCGCGCATCTGAAGGCGCTCGAGGGAATCGACTTTGCGGAAGTCTGCATCACTTCCGACATTTCGGTGGAATTCGGGACCCCGATTCCCGAAACGGCGTTTCGGCTGTCCGAAGCAGCGGACGTCGGCGTCGTCGTGGAGCGCGCGACGGGCGTCAAATGCGCCCGTTCGTGGCGCTATTTCGATCCCGCAACCGCCTCGCCCGATTTCCCTGATGTAACCCCAAGGGACGCCGAGGCGCTGCGCGAACTCAAGATGCCGGGCCGCCAGCCGTGAAGCCGCCGGTGTTGGGAGGCGTTGTCGCGCTCGTCGTCGTGATCGTCGACCAAATCGCAAAAATTGCAGTGCTGTCGCGTTCCGATCAGTTGGCGGCCGACCCGGCGCCGTTGACGCCTTTCCTCGATTTGACCCTGCGGTGGAACCGGGGCATTTCGTTCAGCTTGTTCGCCCGCGATTCGGCGTCAGCGGAGAGCGTCCTGCTTGCGTTCACGCTGGCGGCGACCGCCCTGCTCGCATGGTGGCTCTCCCGATCCCGATCCGGGCTGCCCGCCGCCGGGCTCGGACTGATCATCGGAGGCGCCCTCGGCAACGCGATTGACCGCATTGTTCATGGCGCTGTCGTTGATTATCTCGATCTGCACGCCTTTGGCCGCCACTTTTTTGTCTTCAACCTCGCCGATGCGGCCATAAACATCGGCGTTGTACTGTTGATTATCGATCTTTTGCCCATCGCGCGCGCGCCAGACAGCCGAAGCCAGAGGAATCCGCCTCATGGCGCGAGCTAAGATCGAGAAATATCGTCCGGCGGCCTTGCGCCGCGCTTGTCAGGGGCTTCGATGAGCGCCATTGAATAGCCGGAATTTGTGGCGAGATAGGCCGAAGTTCGCGGAGGGCGAGGGGTAGGCGATGGGCTTTGGTTTGCGGTCAGCTGCGGTCGCGTTGGCGCTCACCTCCGCCAGTCTGGTCAGTTTACCCGCTTGGGCGGGCGACGATGGCCAAGCGCCCCTGTGGCAGGGAATCGGCTCCATCTTCGGTCCAGTTATTGGGATTGGATTTGGAGGCGACAAGCCGCCCCCGATCGACTACCATGAACATGGCAAGATCGTCGTGCCGCCAAAAATGGAGCTGCCGGCTCCCGCCTCCGCTGCGTCCGCCGATCCTGGTTGGCCCGTGAATCAGGAAGCTCTGCGCAGGAAAGCGCAAAAGGAAGAGGGCAAGAAGACGATCGCTGGGGTGGGCGATGCGCGTCTGCGCTACACGCACCCGTTCCCTCCGAACGAGCCGGTGACGGTTCGCGCTGTCGATCCGGAGGGAAACGAGGTGAAATGCACAGGCGCCTGCGGATCGACGTCGACGGTGCTTAGCAACTTGAATCCGTTGAACTGGGTTGGAATGGGAAAGAGCGCGGCGCCACTCGGGCCTGAACCCGACCGCGAATGGCTGACCGATCCGCCAAAGGGTTTTCGCGCCCCGGTCGCGCCGGGATCGGCCTCGAACTGACAACCGGTTTGGCCTGGCCGGCGCGAAGTTATGGCGATTCTGCACTCGAAAATCGCCCAACGGCCGAATTGAGACTTGGCGATCCGAGGAAAGGACGCTATCTTAGCAGCAAGGGATTCGTCGCCGGCGCATAATCCGGCATGTGAATGTTCGGCGCCGAGTCCACTGAAAAAGGGGCCGTTGGGGGCCGAGGCACGAAAGTCGCGGAACGCAGTCAGCCGTTAACGAACGGTCAGGCGAGGCGACCTGCACAAGGGCCTTCCGGACTAGAAGCGTTGTCCGGGCGCGGCCACCGGCAGCGCCGCTCGTAAAGGGAATTCGCACGGGACCGGGATCAAAGTGATCGTTCGTGTCCGTGCTTCGGGTGCGATGAGATCAGCCCATTCGAGTGACGCGAAGGCGTGCATCACGCCCTGCTCGCGCCAAAATCGAAAAAGCTTGCGCCGAAAATGATCGCGAAGCTGCGGGCTTAACCGGATGGATGTTGGGAAATTAAAATGAGACCAGGTCAGAACAAGAGGATGCGCGGCCGGCCGACGAACAATCGGCGAGGTCCAAATCCTTTGACGCGATCCTATGAATCGAACGGACCAGATGTGAAAATACGCGGCAACGCGCACCATGTCGCCGAGAAATATCTCCAGCTGGCGAGAGACGCCCACACCGGGGGAGATCCGGTCGCGGCGGAGAATTATCTTCAACACGCCGAGCATTACTTTCGACTTATTGCCTCTGCTCAGGCCGCGCAGGCGCTCGCACAAGGCGGGCAACCGCGGCCGCCCGGAGAGGGCGAGATCGACGACATGGAAGAGGATGGCGATTTCGGCACGATGTCGGATCGTTTCGCCTCGCCGGCGGAGCGGCAGATCGCTTATCAGCAGCCGCAGCAAGGGTTTCAACCGCAGCCGAATGTGGCGCCGACCCCGCCCCAACCCTATGCCGAGCGGCCTCCCTACGAAGGCGACCGCCAGGGCCAGAACGATCGGGCGGGGTTTGCAAACCGGCAGGATCGTCAGGGCAACCGCTTTCCTGAACGCGGCCCGCGACAAGATCGGCCGTTCGCGGACCGGAATGAAGGCTATCGCGACAACCGGCAGGGGCGCGACGGCCGTCCGCGGGATTTCCGGCCGTACCGCGATTCCCAGTCCCAACCCACGAGGGACGTCAGCGCCGAAGGCGCCGTGCAGCCGGAGCTTCCGTCGTTCATAACCGCAAGCCCGAGGACCAACGCCGCAGACCCGGCCACCGGCGCGCCGCTGCCGGATGCGATCGCCTCGCCCGCGCCGGTTCGCGCGCCGGAATCTGCGCCCCCGGAGTTCGAATCGCCGTCGGGCGAGGGGGGCGCCTTTCCGCCTCGCGGCCGCCGCCGGCGACTCCGGTCGCCCTACGGGTTCGGCGGGGGAACCTCAGGGGAATCGGGCGGACCGGACCCCGCCCCGGAAATCACCGATGATTCGCCCGTGACGGAATAGGCGAAGTTGCGGACGGCTGGCGGGCGCCGACAAAGGCGAATTTCGCCCGCACGTAGTCCGCGTCGAACGGCTTCATCATGAAATCGCTCGCTCCCGCGTGCATTGCGCGGGCAATCTGGGCGACGTCGTTTTCGTTCAGGCAAATGATCGCCTGCGGCCCGTCTCCGCCGTGCATCCGCCGCAGTTTCCTGAGGAACTCACAACCGTCGAGCGTCGGCATCCCGCCATCGACGAAAATGGCGTCCGGCATCGAAAGGGAGCAAACCGCAAGCGCCTGACGCACATCCGAGGCTTCGGTGATCTCGAGGTCCATGCCCTCGAGAACGCGGCGGACGATCTTTCTGATCACGGTGGAGTCGTCCACCACCAGGACATGCCGCATCCTCGAACCTTCGTTCATCCGAATAATGATTGACGGTGCCCGACAATTAACGGCCGATGCTTCAAATGGCGTTAATGGTCGCGCCGTTGTTCTCGAGCCGAGCCATTGGCTCCCCTTACCGCGTCTCGGCAGGGGCGGCCGGCGGAGAAGCGGTCAGCGTCACGGTGTCTTGCGCACTCGACACATTGAGCGTCGCTTGACACTCGCGCGCCAGGAGCGTGGTGAAATAGAGTTGAATGGAATGACCGTCGATCGCTTCCGCGGGAAAGGCGCTGGTCAGAATGTCGGCTGCGCTGTGCGACAACTTGGCGTTCGCTCCCTTGGCTTCGACGCGCATCGTCATTACGTCCTCGCCATCCGAGAGGTCGACGGTGATGACGCCGCCGCGGTGAATCGAGCCGGCGGCGATAAGGCAGAGATTGAGCAATAGCTTGACAGAATTTCGCGACGCCAGCCGCCGCGCCGCGGTCCACTCCAGAACCGTCCGGTCGCTGGCGAAAATGTCGCGCGCCACCTTTTCGGCGTCGCCGGTATCGATCGAGGCGCCGAACGAGCCTGCGGCCCCGAAGGCGAGACGGCAGAATTGGAGGCGCGCCGAGGCCGAAATCGCGCTCTTCTTGATGAGCTCCATGGCCACGGCTCGCATTTCCTCGTCCTGCTCACCGTCGAGCACCTCAAGGCCGTTGACGATCGCCCCGACCGGGCTGATGACGTCGTGGCATACCCGCGAGCACAATAGCGCGGCGAGGTCGAGCGGGGTGAGCGAGGCCATTGTCAAGCGACTGATCCTGGGTTCGATATCGGCCTCGGGGCGGAGAGAAAGGCCATTCCGCCGCCCTGAACGTCCGATTCCCTGTCTATCCGATTCGTCGCTCTGTCGCGACGCGGGCGCGCGAATCCGCG
>JBAUXQ010000039.1:0-6853 GCA_049584355.1 Roseiarcus sp.
TCCGGCGCCATGGACGCCGAGGGTTATCTTGGCGGGTTCGCCGAGCGATTGGGCGGCGGCTTGACGCTCGACGCGTGGACCGGGGCGCTGCGCGCCGCCCTGACCCCGCTGCCCGAGGCGCTGGCGCTTGCGGCCACGCTCGGGCGCCGGGCTCTGGTGGCGGTTCTGACCAATAACAATCTCCTGGTGGCGCGCGAGATCGACGCGATCTTCCCCGAGCTCAGACCGATCTTCGGCCGCAATATCTTCGTCTCGGCCGAATTTCGCGCCCGAAAGCCCGCTCCGGAGGTCTATCGCCGCTGTCTCGCCCGGCTCGGCGCGACGCCGGAGGCGGCGCTGTTCGTCGACGACAGCTCAAGGAACGTGGCTGGAGCCGAGGCCGCAGGCCTCAGCGGCTGTCTCTATGTCGGCGCCGACGCGCTGGCCGAGCGGTTGAGGGGGGAGCGATTGCTGCCGCACACCGGATAGCCGCTCGGCCCTTCGGAAGCCGTCGCCTTCAACGCCGGGCGCGCGGCCTGCGGTTCGGCCATTTGACGATCCGGTCCGGCCAAAATTCGGGCGCGAGGTCGGTCTCGCTGGCCGAGACCCGGCCGCGCACCGAGACGCCGGCCTCGTGCACGCTGTCGGGCGAACCCGAAACCAACGGATGCCAGTCGAACAGGTCCCGTCCTTCGGCGACCAGCCGATAGGCGCAAGTGACCGGGAGCCAGCTCAGCTCGCGCACCGCGGCCGGCGTCAACTTCACGCAGTCGGGAACCCGCCGGTGGCGCTGCCGATAGTCTTGGCAACGGCAGGTCTTGGCGTCGAGCAGCTTGCAGCCGATGTCGGTGAAATGGATCTCGCCATCGTCTTCGTCTTCGAGCTTGACGAGGCAGCAGCGGCCGCAGCCGTCGCACAGGCTTTCCCATTCCGCCGAACTCATCTCGTCGAGCGTCTTAACCCGCCAAAATGGCGGGGCTGGCTGGTCTTTCGCCGTCATGGGATCGGCTTCAGGCCTCCCGTCCGGTTGACTTCCGCGCGCCGCTCGAGGCGGCGCCGACCTCGTCTTGCGCGAGCAGGCGCGCTGCATCCCGCTCAGGGCAACGAGCGCCCCGCCTCCACACTAGGTCAGGTTCTGCTCGTGCGCCAGTCCGGACGTGATGGCAAATGGACTTTCCTCCGCGTTGGCGCAAGAGTGCGGCTCAAGCAGCGGGGAAACGCAATTCGCCAGGCAGGACATCGAACCCGTGACCACGCTCGTCATCAGTCACCCGGCCTGCCTGGCGCACGAGATGGGCGAGGGCCATCCCGAGCGGCCCGACCGATTGCGCGCGATCGAGCGCGCGCTGGAGAGCGAGGCGTATCAGATGCTGGCGCGCGACCTCGCGCCGCGCGCCGACCTTGACGCCATCGCCCGGGTCCATCCCAAGGACTATATCGAAGCAATCCGCGCTGCGACGCCGAAGCAGGGCCTGACGGCGGTCGATCCGGATACGTCGATGTCGCCGGGCAGCTATGAGGCCGCCCTGCGAGCGGCCGGCGGCGCCCTCTTCGCCGTCGATGAGGTGATGAGCGGCAAGGTTCGCAACGCCTTCGTCGCCACGCGCCCTCCGGGCCATCACGCCGAAGTCGCGAACGCGATGGGCTTCTGCTTCTTCAACAATGCGGCGATCGCCGCGCGCCACGCCCAGGCTGCGCACGGCGCCGAGCGGGTGGCGATCGTCGATTTCGACGTCCATCACGGTAACGGCACCCAGCACATCTTCTGGGACGATCCGACCGTAACCTACGCTTCGACCCACGAGATGCCGCTCTATCCGGGCACCGGCGCGGTCGGCGAGCGCGGCGAGCACAACCAGATCGTCAACGCCCCGCTGCGAGCGGGCGACTCGGGCGAAACCTTCCGCGAGGCGATGGAGGTCGTGATCCTGCCGCGCGTCGAAGCGTTCTCACCCGATCTCATCATCGTCTCGGCGGGCTTCGACGCCCACCACCGCGATCCGCTCGGTAATCTCAATCTGGTCGAGGCGGACTACGGCTGGGCGACGCGGCGGCTGATGGAGATCGCGCGCCGGAAGTGCGGCGAGCGTGTCGTCTCGGTGCTCGAAGGCGGCTACGATCTTGATGGGCTCGCGCGTTCGGTCGCCGTGCACGTAACGACGCTGATGGAGGGGTGACGGCGCGCGCCGTAAGGCGCTCACGTCTCGGCGATGCCGCCGAGATCGCCGGCCTGCGAGCCGCTCTCGCGCCCGTGCGGCAGCGCGAGGTAGTCCGCCGAGCGCATTTCGTACAGGCGCGAGGCAGTGCGGGCGAACTCGAACGCCTCCGCGCCGTCGGCGCCGGCATAAAGCGTGTTCGGTTCGCCGGCCGCCGAGGCGATCAGCTTGACGCGCATATCGTAAAGCGCGTCGATCAGGATGATGAACCGCTTGGCCTCGTTGCGCTCGCTTTCGGCAAGCGCGGGGATGCGGTCGATGATGATTGTGTGAAAGCGCTGGGCGATCTTGAGATAGTCGGACGCGCCGAGCGGTCGCCGGCACAGCGCATCGAAATCGAACCGCGCGACGCCGTCGATCGCCTGCGGGACGTCGAGATGGCGGCCGAGAAGCTCGATTTCAAACGGCTCGCCCCTGTCATGGCCGGTCAGCGCCAGGAACGCGGCGTCCAACGCGGCGTCCGCCTTGGGACCGATGGGCGAGTAATAGACCGGCGCGCGCTTGAGCTTCTCGAGCCGATAGTCGGTGCGCGCGTCGAGCTCGACGACGTCGAGCCGCTCCTCGATCATCGCGATGAAGGGCAGGAACAGCGCGCGATTGAGCCCGTCCCGATAGAGATCGTCCGGCGCGACATTCGACGTCGCCACCACCACCACGCCGGCGGCGAACAGCGCCGCAAACAGGCGCCCCAGGATCATCGCGTCGGCGATGTCGCGCACCGAAAACTCGTCGAAGCAAAGGAGCGAGGCCTCGCGCGCCAGCTCCGCCGCGACCGGCGCGATCGGGTCCTCGCCCACGACCTCGCCGCGCTTCAGCGCCTGGCGCCATTGATGGAGCCTTGCGTGCACGTCGGCCATGAAGGCGTGAAAATGCGCCCGGCGCTTGCTCGGCCCCGTGACCGCATGGAAGAACATGTCCATCAGCATCGTCTTGCCGCCGCCGACCGGACCGTGGATGTAGAGGCCGCGCGGCGGCTCAGCGGCCTTGTGCCCGATCAGCCAACCGAAGGCGCCGGGCTTCGGCTCGGGGCGATAGTCCTCAAGCCCGGCGCTCAGCGCATCGAGCTTCCACGCCAACTCCGCCTGCGCCGGGTCAAATTCGAACCCGCGGTCGGAAACGAGCGCACGGTAGCCCTGGGCGATACGGCTCATGGACGGGTCTTGGCCGGGGAAAGGGAAGGGAGGAATCGGTTCAGAAGCTATTAGTTTCGATGGACGCTCGACTCAAGGTCTTTAGGCTTCGGCGGGCGCTCTATCGGAAGTCCGCCGGAAGCCGGGCTTCGACTTGGCGGACTGCGGCGGCCTCGTCTTCATCAAGCAGACAGCCGGCCCTTACAAGGTCGGCCGCCTTGTCGCGCGCAAGCTTAAGGTAATCAGCGCGCGACCCATAGCGGCGCGCGAGCTCCTCGGCCGGGAAAGACCGCCATCCGGAGAAATTGCCGCAGGTTTCGCCGATCGAGGCGATGACGGCGGGCGATAGCGCCGGAGGCTCGGCGAGGCCGAGCGGGAGCGCGGCCTCGAGAATGGGGATGCCGCCCATGGGCGCGCCGCTCGGGCCGTACTGCGGAATCCAGAGCGGCGTCGCGCCGAGCCGGTTCAAGCCCTCGAGATCGGCCGGCGCCGGCGTGAGCTTGAATGGCGCATCGGGCGGAAGATCGCCCTTGGCCGCTTGCTCGTCGCCGATTGTGCGAAAGAGGCCGAGAATGAGCGGACGAAGATAAAGCGCGTCGCTGACCGTGCTGAGCGCGATCGGCGCGCCGCCATTGCACTTCATGGTCTCGAAGACGATCTCCGGAGAAGCGGCGCCGCCGCGGGCGTGCGGAGCCGCCGTTGCATAACGGTGCAGCCCCGGCCGTTCGGGCGCGCGGGCGAACAGGCTGGCTCGCAGCCGGTAGAAGTCGTTGAGCGAGGCCACGTCGATGAGCTCCGGATCGCTTTCCGATCGCGACAGGAGCTCGTCGGGCGTCAACGGCGCGAGATCGTTTCGCGCGTAGGGGAACTGCCGGCCGCCCGCGCCGAAGCTGTTGATCGCGAGCACGACGCCATTGCCGTTGCGGGTGAACGCCCCCTGGTAGACGCCCCGGCCGGTCTCCGGATCGGCGTTGAAGCCTTCGGCGAGAAATGTGTTCACGAACCACGCGCTCTGGCTCACGCCCGCGAGGACGCGGTGGCGGAAGACCGGCGCGGGCGCGGACCCGGAGCCGCCGCGAAAGGCGCCGGCGAGCCAGCGGCCGAAATCCCGGACGGCGATCTCGCCGATCCCCTGCGCGGCCTCGGGCGGGCCGCCGGGAAGACCCGCCTGCCATTGAACCGCGGCGAGCGAAATCCGATGCTTGATCAGAAAGCCGTCGCCGACCACGGCCGCCGCTGGCGCGGCGGCGCCGGCCTGATCCGCCGCCGTCGCGGTTGGATCGCCAACCGAGCGGGCGAGAATGGGGTTGCCGCGATTGGGCGCCTCGACTACGACCGCGTCCGCCTCGGCGGGCGATTCCGGCGCAACGATATGAAACGCGACCTCATAGGGAACGGTCGCCCGTCCAGCGGCAAGCTCGCTCAAGCCCGCGACGGGCTCTGCGGCCGAGACCTCGCCGTGGATCACGCCCTCAAGATAGCGCCAGGCGAGGCCGCCGTAGGTTCCGACTGGCGAGTCGCGGGTCACGTCAACGGCGATGATCGCGGAAGACTTGGCCGGAGCCGCGCCCGCCGATCCAATCATGGACGCCGCCGCGAGCACGCTGAGAAGAATTCCATAAACCCTCATCCGCAGATAGCCCGCTTCGCGAAATCCCGCGGCGCTAATGCGCCTCCTCCCAGTTCTGCGCCGCGCGTGCGTCGACCTGCAGCGGCACGTGCAGCTTGACCGCGGGTTCGGGGGCGTCGACCATCACCTGGGCCACCACCGGCAGCGTGGCCTCGACCTCATCGTCCGCCGCTTCGAACACCAGTTCGTCGTGAACCTGCAACAGCATCATGGCGCTCAAGCCCGCGCGGGCGAGCGCCGCGTCCATTTGCGTCATTGCGCGACGGATGATGTCGGCCGCCGAACCCTGGAGCGGCGCGTTGATGGCGGCCCGCTCGTTGAACGCCCGCTCCGACGGGTTCGACGCGTTGATGCGCGGATAGTGGCATTTGCGGCCGAAGAGGGTGGTGACATAGCCATTGGCGCGGGCCGTCTTTTTGGTCGCGTCCATGTAGTCGCGGATGCCGGGGAAGCGCTCGAAATATTTCCTGATATAGGCGCCCGCCTCCTCGCGCCCGATGCTGAGCTGGTTGGCGAGGCCGAAGGCCGAGATGCCGTAGATGATGCCGAAATTGATCGCCTTCGCCCGCCGCCGGACTTCGCCCGGCATGCCTTCGATCGGCACGCCGAACATTTCCGAGGCGGTCATGGCGTGAATGTCGAGCTGGTCGGCGAAGGCCTGCTTCAACGCCGGGATGTCGGCGATGTGCGCCAGGAGGCGCAATTCGATCTGGCTATAGTCGGCCGAGATGAGCTTGCGGCCCTTCGGCGCGACGAAGGCGCGGCGGATCTTGCGGCCCGCTTCAGTGCGGACGGGAATGTTCTGCAAATTGGGCTCGGACGACGACAGGCGCCCGGTGGTCGTCGCGGCGAGCGCGTAGGACGTATGCACACGTCCCGTCGCCGGATTGACGAAGCCCGGCAGGGCGTCGGTATAGGTCGACTTGAGTTTTGACAGTTGCCGCCATTCGAGCACAAGCCCCGGCAGGGCGTGACCTTCCGCCGCAAGGTCTTCGAGGACGCTGGCGGTGGTCGACCAGGCGCCGGTCGCCGTCTTCTTGCCGCCCGGCAAGCCCATCTGGCCGAACAGGATGTCGCCGAGCTGCTTTGGCGAGCCGAGATTGAACGGTGCGCCGACGAGCTTCGCCACCTCGTCTTCGAGCCGCCCCATGCCCTGGGCAAACTCGCCCGAAAGGCGCGACAGCATATCCCGGTCGATGGCGACGCCGCGCCGCTCCATATGCGCCAGCGGCTGAACCAGCGGACGTTCGAGCCGTTCGTAAACGCTCGCAACGGCCTCCGCGCCGAGACGCGGCTTCAGGACCCGCCACAGCCGCTGGATGATGTCGGCGTTCTCGGCCGCGTATTCGCACGCCCGATCGATCGGGACCCGCGCGAAGCCGACGAAGTTCCGGCCCGAGCCTGCGACCTCGTTCAGCGCGAGCGTCTTGTGGCCGAGCGTCCGCTCGCCGAGGGCGTCGAGACTGTGATCGTCGCCGGTGAGGCCGCCGTCGAGCGCATAGGAGATGAGCAAGGTGTCGTCAAACGGCTGAAGAGCGATCCCGCGTTGCGCAAACGCGACCGTGTCGAACTTGATGTCGTGGCCAAGCTTGAGTACGCCCGGCGCCTCGAGCAGCGGCTTCAAGAGCGCTAGCGCCTCCGCTTCGGCGATTTGCCCCTCGACGAGCGCGCCGCCGCCGAACAGGTCATCGGCGCCGACGCGGTGCCCGATCGGGATGTAGCAGGCTTCGCCCGGCCTTACCGCCATCGACAGGCCGATAAGCTCGCCGCGCATCGGGTCGATGGATGAGAGCTCCGCATCCACCGCCACGACGCCTGTCTCCTCCGCTCGGGCGATCCAGGCGGCAAGTTCCGCCGCCGTCCGCACGGTCGCGTAAGCCGAGCGGTCGATCGGGGCG
>JBAUXQ010000040.1:0-6594 GCA_049584355.1 Roseiarcus sp.
TCGCCACGCCGTCGCTTGATCCGTCGTCGCCGGAAGCGCAGCAGATGGTGATGCCGGCGGCGATGGCCGCCTGGAACGCCTCGTTCACGGTCTGAACGCCCGCCGCAGTCCAGGCGCCCTGAGGATCGTCCTCCGGATTGCCATAACTGATTGAGATCACCGCGATGTCGTTATCGCCGGCGATCGCCTCCTGGAGAGCGTCGACCCATCCCTGAGTGGTGAATTCGGTAAAATACATGAAAATGTGAGCGCCCGGCGCCACCGAGCCGACGACGCAGGCATCCAGCATCACTTCGCCCGTCGAATCCCCCTGCCGATCGGAGGCCGAGGTGTCCGGCCCCGGATCGTTGCCCGGTCCGGACACGACCACGTTGGTGATTTGCGGCGTCGTCCCGCCGAGCACCTTCTCGAAATAGGTGTTGAGCGCGGCCAGTTTGTAACCGCCATGCGGATTGCCATCTGGCGCGCCGTTGAACGACATGATCGCGACGTTTTGGCCGGAGCCGGTCAGGTTAGGCGGATAGTTGTAGAGAGCCGCCACCTGAGGGGGAAAGAAGGTCCCTGGCCAGGGATTGGCGGCCCCGGCGCCCGCGGCGTGACGATGCCCCGAACTCGGCGAAGCCTTCTCCCAATCGACCGGCTTCACGGCTCGCCGGCGCAGGCGCGGGCGACCAACCCGACGGGTGTCGAGCCCAAGCACGCTCTCGACGATGCCATATAGCGATTCCGGCACATGCACGTGGCCCTCGCGGCCGCGATACTCGTAGCCTTCGGGATGACGATAGTCGTTGAGTTGCACGCCGAACGCTTTGTTGATCGCCGCGACGGAGCCCTCGACCTGGACGCGGCGCTTGCCCGCGTCGACGTCTGTCACCTTGAGCTTGCACGACTTCGCCCAGTCTTCGACGGCCTGGACCTCCTTCGGATCGGCGCCGAACATCGAGGCGAGTTCGGTCTTGGACAGATAGCGCCGGCTCTGGGGCGGCTGCGCATTGAGCGTCGCAATCGTCGACGTCGCCTCGCTGGAGGTGTTCGGATTGCGCCGAATGTATATGCTGACCTTGATCAACTGCTTGGGATCGGTCTTGCGGAGCAGTTTGGCGCCGGCCAACGGTGGCCTGTTGCTGCCGGAAACGGCGATCATCTTGGTGGAAACGACCATGGTTGAGCTCCTATATTTTGACTCACACTGGACTTTGGCGAAGGCGGAATTGAACGTCGGCGGGAGAGCGTGGCCTCGCCCTGGGGAATGCGTTGCCGAAAAAACCTAAAGCAAACCGTCGCTGGCCTCCGCTAGGCTGTCAGCGCCTTCATCTGTGCTTCCAATTCCGCGAGGGTCAGGCCGCCAGGGGTCTTGCCGCCGCCGTTGATCCAGGCGCTATCGGCGATCGCATAGGTCTCGTCGACATACTTGGCGAAGAACGCCCACGTCATCGTGTAATATTGCCCCCATGAGATCACGCGCGCGCCGGTTGCGGTGTAGCCGGCAAGCACCACGGCATGCCCGCCGACGATTTTCGTGTTCGTATTCTCGACATCCCACACCGCGGGCGGCGCGCCGGTCGTCGGCACGATGTACTGCGGCACGTTGAAGCCGATGTAGGCCAATCCACAGTCGTTGATCGTGCGCTTGACATCATCGGTGATGCGAGGATCGACCTCGACGAACGCGTCGATCTTATGCGTCGTCTGGCCATTGGGGCCCATGGGGGCGCCTTTTTTGAGCAGGTACGTCAGCACATGCTGCTCGTTTCCGCCCGGCCCTTCGCCGCCGGCCTGGGGCTTGTAGCCGCAGGCCAGTTCGTACAGCTTCTCGACGTCCGAGTCCGGCTCGGTCTCCATCGACTTGCCCTTGGTGGCGTTGAAGGTCCAGACCTGGATCGCGTGATAAACTGCCGCGCACGTGCAATCGCCGAGCGTGTTGTTCAGCATCATCCCGAGGTTCGTCGGCATGCCCTTGGTGTAATCGACCTGAGCGGGCGGCGGGGGCAATGTCTTCCCCGCCAAGAGGGCGCTGAGATGCGGGATTCTGGGGTCGTACGAGCGGTGCAGGCGCCCGAGTTTGAAATGCGAGTTTGAGGCATGTTCTTTCGCCATGGCGATGCTCCTCAACAAATGGTTAACGGCCTCGTTTCTTCGGCGTCAGCCGCCCGAGCTTGTAACCAGCAGAGATGGCGCCGGGCTCGGTTGAACCGGGCGAACGAGCCCCGGCCTGAATGATCGCCCATGTCGCGATGAGGCTCGCAGCCGTCGTCAAGCCGCCGTATCGAGCATAAATAACTGCGGCCTGCTTGCTCGCCTCGGAAATGTCTTTATCCGGATTCGGAATCTGCGGGTCTGAGGCGTTTCGGATCGAATACCAGGATAAGGACTCGAACGACTGCAGGGCGTTGGCGACCATCGCGTCGCCCATGTCGCAAGCCCGACCAAGACCCTGCAGACCGTAGGTGTCCGACGAGTCGTCGAAAGCGAAGAAGTCCGTTGTCACGACGGCGTCGCCCGGGGAGGAGAAGATCTGCGGGGTCGGTCGCGCGCCGGCAATGCGCGCCGCGTTGACGCCCATCAGCGCCGGCGTCATGGCGGCGAGCGCGCCGGCCGGAAGAGCGGAAGGGGTGTAGCTCGCCGTCGCCCACGGCTCGCTCTTGAACTGGGTCTTGCAGTCGAACCGCACCGTGCTTGCGACGACGACATCGCCGAGCTTGACGTTCGCGCCGATGCCGCCGCCGGTTCCCGTGGTGATGAAGACTCTGGGTTCGACCGCTTGAGCGATCTCGGCCATGAGCTTGCGGACGGGGAATTGCGGGCCGTCGTAATCGAGATGCAGGCCCGATTTGAACAACAGGACGCGCCGCCCCTGAATCGTGCACGGAAAGTAGAGACCGAGACTATGATAGTAGCGCGCCATATCCGCGCTGTGGTCATTGAACGGCGCTTTGGCGCCTGTCACCAGCGGCTCATAACTCGAGACGTTGTGGCGGTATTCGTACCAGTCCGCGAGAGGATGCCCGGGGGTGAACAGCGTCGCCATTGCGGAAGCCTCAGCCGCCGTCCATGTGACGACCACTGCGTCGTAACCCTTGAATCGGGAAAGGTCGTCGGTGGCCGCAGGAGGCTTAGGGAGGGGCGCTGGCGTCGGAGCGGAGCCGCCGGGCCACGGCGCCGGGTCGGGCAGCGCAGCGCTCGCGACCAGAATATCGGCCGGAAGCCCCATCGCTCGGAACCGAGCGTGCGGCTGCGCCGGATCGAAGTTGAGGATGACGTCGTCCACATCCAGAGGATGAGCCATAAGCGCTTCCCCCGAGAACTCCCGGCCTCTATTGCGGCTCCGCGTGTCAGCGCCGGCGGGCCGGATCGCGCGAGTTCCCAGTCTTGTTCACCGAGCATGTCTGGCGCTCGCGCGCTGTGACGCCGATCACAGGCAAAATCCAGTTGCCGCCAGGGAGAGCGTGACTGGGAGCGAATCGGCCTCTGCGAGGCGAAGATGCAACGCCGGCGCTCCCCGACGGCCGGTGATCGCGCCGCCGACTGGGCGAAAGTCGCTCGCCGGCTTTCAGACCAGATAGGGAATGAGCGCCGGCACGCCCTCTGCGTAGCGGTCGTAGGCCGCGCCGAACTGCCGGCGCATGACGGCCTCCTCGATCGTCAGCTTGCGCCAGAACGCCGCGCACGCGAGGACGACCGCGAGGGCGCCCCGCCACTCCCCGAGCGCCAGGGCGGTTCCGATGAGGGCGACGAGAATGCCGGTGTAGATTGGATGGCGGACGAAAGCGTAGGGACCGGTGACGATGAGCTCATGGTCGCGCTTAAGCGTGACGTCAGAGCTCCAGTTGTCGGCGATCCACACCCGCGCCCAAATGGCGAAGGCGATGCCCGCAAAGGTCAGCGCCGCGCCGACCTGCACCAGCCATAGGCTCAAGGGAGCAAAGCGGCCGTCCAGGACACCGATGGGAACACGGGGCGCCGCGAGCAGGTAGATGGCGACCGCGAGCGGCAGGTAATGCGAGAGCCGCGAAAAAGCGCTCTCGCGCATCGCGACCGCCTTCCCGCCGCGCGCCATAGCGATCCAGAACGCGACAAAAACGAGCCAAAGGATAGGGAAGAGCCAACGGTAAAACATCCGATGACCTCAAGGATGGCGAGTCTCAGCCCTCGAACTGCTCTATCCCTTGAACGTCCGGCAGGAAGTGTTTGAGAAGATTCTCGATTCCATGCCTCAGCGTCGCCGTCGAGGAGGGGCAGCCGGAGCAGGCGCCCTTCATCTTCAGATAGACGACGCCATCGCGGAAGCCCTTGAATATGATGTCGCCGCCGTCGCCCGCCACCGCCGGCCTGACCCGCGTCTCGATCAATTCCTTGATCGCCTCGACCGTTTCGGCGTCCTTGGCGTCGAAGAACTCGCCGGCCCCGACAGCATCCGCGCCGCCTTGCTCGATCAGGGGCGCGCCGGACAAATAGAATTCGGTGACGACCCCGAGCACCGCCGGCTTGAGGTGCTGCCATTCGCCTTCGGTCTTGGTGACCGAGATGAAGTCGGAGGCGAAAAACACCCCGCCGACGCCCGGCAGCTGCATCAACGCCTTGGCGAGCGGCGACCGCTCGGCCTGATCAAGATCGCGCGCCTCGAACGTCCCCTCCTCCATCACCGGTTGTCCGGGCAGAAACTTGAGGGTCGCGGGATTGGGGGTCGCTTCGGTCTGAATGAACATCGGCTCGATTCCTGAGGACTTCATAGATAAGCGCGCCGGAGCTTAAGCGCAAGAAACTGCCCGCCATGGCGTCCATCAGGCCGCCGCCGAGGCGGCTGACTTTGACGGCGAACGCGGGTTTGGCTCCGCGTCCACTGCACCCAACAAAATCCAAGCCAGTCGCAATGAAATCCAAGCCTGCCGCAATGAAATCCAAGCCAGACGCAACAAAATCCAAGCGCGGCGCAACGAAATCAAAATTTCCAATCGCTTGGATTCATGCCCATGAATCCGGACTTTTCAATGTGTTACAGCAGGCTCCTCATGAAAATAATCGCCTAATCTTGCCCCTCGCCGACCACCCGGCAAGACGCGGGTTCGAGTTGGCCCCAAGGGTCGATCCGTAGCACAGAATTCTGATTTTCGCAATTTATTTCTGGCCGCCAACAATTCGTGTTGAGGCCCCGGCGCAAAACTCAACTATCGCAGGCGGATCGCGACGCCAAGGTCATGACGACCCGCTGCGCGCAAATCCCTCGCTCACGCCCCAACTACCCAGGCACGGTCGGGCCGATGAAGGCGGCGTGCGCTTTCGACAAAGGGCTCATCGCGGCGCCGGGGAGAGCCAGGGGGTCGTCGCGACTCCGGGGCCATGCAAACAGACGGAGGCGACAGATGGCGTGGCCAATGTATAAAATTATATTCAATAAATATTTCTTCAGAAGTCGTCGTTTACTAAAACAGAATTGTGACGATTGCCTATAGTTTGCCAAGAAATTGCAGCGCAGCCGCCAAAATGATATGGCAGTAGTCTGAACGCGTGGAATGATTCCGAGATGATCCAATCGTTCGGGGTGAGCCCACGAATGACTGCTCGGGAATTAACCATGGGAGTTCGACATGAGATATACCTTGTCATCTATACTAGCAGCGCTGACAATTTGCGCCTTCGCCAATGTCACGCCTGCCGCTGCGGCCGGAAGCGGCGGCGACGCTAACGGCATGAGGGCGCAAGCCCAGACCCATCCCAATGAAGTGAACCAGGACCCCGACTACCGTTCGGGCTTTATTACCCAAGGGGAAGTCTATCCCCCAGGGGTCCTCTCGAATGGGCATTTCGACCGTTCGCGCTTTGCCGGCGCGACCGCGCTCGTGCCGCTTCCCTCGGATTGCCACATGTACCGGACGGACATCTACGGCGGGTGGTGGTTCACGGAGTGCGGCCCGAAATAACGCCTGGCAGGATTCCGATTGTTGCGCCGCCCGCCTCCAAGCGGACGGCGCAGTGTGATGTTCGTTCCGTCCTGGATCGGCTGCGCCAGGACGGCGGTTCCGTCAGATCGCGTTCCGCTCTACTGTTGAGAGCGGCCGCCTAGTCAGCGCGACAGCCCCGGCCGCCCGAGGCCGAGCGATGTTCAGCGTCTTCGAGCTCTTCAAGATAGGCATCGGCCCGTCGTCGTCGCATACGGTCGGCCCGATGAAGGCCGCGGCGGCGTTCGCGGGCGGGCTGGCCGAGACCGGCGCGATCGGCCGGGTCGCTTCAGTCGAGGTCGCGCTGCTCGGCTCGCTCGCCTTCACTGGCAAAGGCCACGCGACCGACAAGGCGGTCATTCTGGGCTTGAGCGGTCAGCGGCCGGACAGCGTCGAACCGGACGCGGCCGAAGCTCTCGCCGCCGAGGTGCGGGCGACGAAGCGCCTCAGGGTCGCCGGGCGGCGTTCGATCGCCTTCGATCCGGCGACCGCGATTATTTTCGACACGGTCACTCCCGCTCCACGCCACCCGAACACCCTGCGGCTTATCGCCCGCGACGCCGCCCAAGCCGCGCTCGCCGACGAGACCTGGCTCTCGATCGGCGGCGGCTTCGTCGTCCGCGACGGCGCCGGCGAGGACGCCTCCGCGACCGACGCC
>JBAUXQ010000041.1:0-2019 GCA_049584355.1 Roseiarcus sp.
GGAGCCAGCGGCGCCAAGGGCGTGAAGCCTGGCGCTGCGCCCGGCGTCGCCAGCCTTGCCGGGCGCCCTCTCATGCTCAACGGCAAGTCGGGGCTGCTGCAGATTTCCGGCGACGACAAGACGGCGACGATCGACAAGCTGCAGCTTGCCGGCGAGAGCGTTTCGGATTCCTCGCAGCGCTGCGTCGTCGATATCGTCGGCGAGAATCCGATTCAAGCCACCAGCGTCGGGCGTCCCGACGGCCTGTTGCGATTCGAGGCCGACGTCCCGGCCTGCCCGTTCTCGTTCGACGTCCTCGACGGCGCGGCGCTGGCGCCGTCGCAGATCACCGCATGCGTCTTCAAGGCCGCCGATTGCCAGACCGGTCCCGGCGGCCTTTGGGGCCCCGACGGCGCCTCGCTGGTCGGCGACGCCGCCAAGTTCGCCAAGGAACGCGCCGAGGCGGAGAAGGCGATGGCCAAGGCGGTGCGCGCGGTCCAGGACCGCGCCGCCGACAGTCCGGAGGCGGCGGACCTGATTCGCGATCAGAACGGCTTCGCCGGCCAGCGCGACGACATCTGCCGGGATTACGCCAAGGAGAGCATCCACGGCTATTGCGCCTTGCGCGTCACCGAGGCGCGGACCGCGCTGCTCGAGACTCGGCTCCACGAACTCGCCGCAGCAGCCGCCGGCAAGGCGGCGAGCGAAAAGCCGACCAAGACGAAGGCGAAGAAGGGCGCCAAGGAGCCCTAGGTCGGGCCAACCGGCAGAGCGGCTGTAAGCCATGCAAAGGCTTTATCTTCGCGGAGCGCTCGGCTAGCTTTCCGTGAGGCCGAATCGACGGCTCACGCCCCTCAAGGAGCGATCGCCCATGTGGAATGAGTTCAAGGAATTCGCGCTCAAAGGGAATGCGCTGAGCCTCGCCGTCGGCGTGATCATCGGCGCCGCCTTCGGCAAGATCGTCGACGCCCTGGTCAACGACATCATCATGCCGATCATCGGCATCGCCGGCAAAGCGGACTTCTCGAATTATTTCCTGCCGCTGTCGAGCAAGGTGACCGCGACCAACCTCGAGGACGCGAGAAAACAGGGGGGCGTATTCGCCTACGGCGATTTCATCACCGTCATGATCAACTTCGCCATCGTCGCCATTGCGCTATTCGTCGCGATCAAGGGAATCAACATGCTGACCCGGCAGGCGGCCACCGAGCCTCCGCCGCCCGCTCCGCCGACCCAGGAAGTCGTTCTCCTGACGCAGATCCGCGACGAACTGGTGAAGCGCTGACCCCGCAGGCTCAACCTAGAGGGCGAGTCGGGAAAGCCTCAGCGCATTGGCGATGACGGTGACCGACGACAGCGCCATCGCGGCGGCGGCAATGATCGGTGACAGGAGCAGGCCGAAAACCGGATAGAGGATGCCGGCGGCGATCGGCACGCCGAGGGCGTTATAGATGAAGGCAAAGAAGAGATTCTGCCGGATGTTGCCCATCGTCGCCTGCGACAGGCGGCGCGCCGTCACGATCCCTTTCAGGTCGCCTTTGACCAGGGTGACGCCCGCGCTCTGAATCGCGACCTCGGTTCCCGTTCCCATTGCAATCCCGACATCGGCGGCCGCGAGCGCCGGCGCGTCGTTCACGCCATCGCCCGCCATGGCGACAATGCGCCCCTCCTTGCGCAGCCGCTCGACAACCTTTCTCTTGTCGTCTGGAAGGACTTCGGCTTCGACTTCCGCGATATCGAGCTTGCGCGCGACGGCTTCGGCGGTCGTGCGGTTGTCGCCGGTGAGCATGACGACCCGGATTCCCGCTTCGCGCAAAGCCTCGATCGCCTCCGGGGTCGTCGCCTTGACCGGATCGGCGATCGCGAGCACGCCCGAGGCCGTGCCGTCGATCGCGACGAAGATCGCGGTCGCGCCCGCGGAGCGCAAATCCTCCGCCGTCTTTTCAAGCGCCGATACGTCGATCGCGCCAGCCTGCATCATCAGCCGGTTGCCGATGTCGATCCGTCGACCCTCTACAGTTCCAGTGACGCCCTTGCCGG
>JBAUXQ010000042.1:0-2665 GCA_049584355.1 Roseiarcus sp.
TTGCAACGAGCGGTGTCCGGCCTCGTGGAAACAATCTCGGCGTGGCGCAAGGCTGCGTATGAGATCGCGCTGAACCATAATCCGGTGACCGAACGCGAGGCTCGCGCTGTCTACAACGAACTGCCGCGCGACCGGCTCTCGCCTGACGCATCGGGCTCGGCGAAAACGTCGGCGGAGTTGCGCGCGGCATGCTGTTCCGCAGTGCGGTCCCTCACCCGTTTCAACGCCCAAACCCCCTCGGAGCGACTCCTGGCGGATAGCGCGGCCCAAGGCATGCTCGGCATGGCGCGGGCGCTGAACGGGCTCGTGGGCGTGGTCGATCCGCCCGACATGATCGCCGTCAAGGGAACGGCGCGATTGCACGTCCCCGACTGGCTGCCCCCCACCATCAGCGCGCTTCGCGTTCTTCTGGCGGTCGGCGCGATATCGCTGTTCTGGATCGCGAGCGCGTGGCCGAACGGGGCGCTCGCAATCACGTTTTGCGCGATCATCGTCGTCCTCTTGCCGTTGCAGGGCGATCTGGCCTATGCCGCGTCGATGACGTTTCTGAAAGGATGCGTGCTCGGCTGCGGGGTCGCCGCCGTCCTCGTATTCGCGATCCTTCCGAGAGCGACAACATTCCCGACGCTTTGCCTCGCATTGGGACTGGCGCTCGTGCCTATGGGGTTTCTGCTCGCCCGGGCGAAGAACCCGCTGTTTTTCTTCGCAGCCAGCGTCAACTTCCTGCCGATGCTCTCGATCAACAACACGATCAGCTTCGACGCGTCGCAGTTCTGGAACACCGCTAGCGCCATCCTTATCGGCATCGCTGTCGGGTCGGTCGCGATGCTCATTGTGCCTCCGTTGTCGCCGGCCATTCGGACCCAGAGGCTGCTTGCGCTCACGCTCGCTGATCTAAGGCGGCTTGCGAGGCGAGCCCCGTCGAGATGGCGGGGGGATGACTGGGAAAGCCGGATCGTCGCCCGCTTCCTGGCGATGCCCGAGCAAGCCGAGCCGGTCGAACGCGCCATGCTCGTCGCCGCGATGGCTGTCGGGAACCACATCGTCCGGATTCGCCGTGTCGCCCCCCGCTTCGTCCCGGGCCCGGCCGTGGAGGCGGCGCTTCAAGCGCTGGCCGAAGGACGAAGCGGCGAGGCGGCCGAGCGCCTCAAGGACATCGACCGCCAACTCGCGGCTCTGCCCCGCACGAGGCCGGGCGGCCGCGCCGTGCTTGGCTTGCGGGCTGGCCTGCTGGTCATTTGCGGTCAACTCGCCTGGTACCCCTCCTACTACGACGAACCGATCCGATGAGGTTCAACGAGATCAACCTGTTCGGACTTTATGTCGCCCCGATCACGGTGATCATGGCCGTGGCCTGGGTGATCTATGTCGTCGTCAGGCGAGTGGGCGACCGTTTTGGCCTGACCCAGCGCGTCTGGCACCCGGCTCTTTTCGAGCTTGCGCTCTATGTTATGATCGTCTCGTCGATCGTCATCGTGATTGCGCGCTGGAGCCGCTGATGTCCGGCGTCGAGTTGAAGGCCAATGACGTCCTGAAGGCAAGCGACGTCGCGGCTGCGCCCGCGGTCAAGCACCGGTCCGTGTTCTCGTCCCTGCGCATTCTGCCCGCGCTTATTACCGTGGCGGCCGTCTGCGCCGCGGCCGCGCTCGGCTGGCTGGCCTGGCAATATTACATGGGCGCGCCATGGACGCGCGACGGCACGGTGCGCGCCTATGTCGTGAAGATTGCCCCTCAGGTCGCCGGCGAGATCGTGCAATTGCCGATCGCCGACAATGAGTTCGTCCGCAAGGGCGATCTCCTGATGCAGATCGACCCGAGGAACTATTCGATCGCCGTCCGGCAGGCGCAGGCGGCGGTGGAGCAGTCGCGAGCGACCGCCGAAAACGCCAACGCCGAAATGATTCGGCGCGAGAAGCTCAACGACATCGCGGTCACGATGGAGGAGCGGCAGACCTATATCAGCCAGGCGGCGACAGCCGAGGCGAACTACCAGGCGGCGCTCGCGAACCTCGATCAGGCCCGCATCAATTTAAGGCGTACGGAAGTGCGGTCCCCCGTCAACGGCTATATCACCAACCTTACCGCCCAGCTTGGCGACTACGCCGATGTCGGGGCTCTCCAGCTTTCGGTCGTCAACTCGGACTCCTATTGGGTCGACGCCTATTTCGAGGAGACGGATCTCGGCCGGATCCAGGACGGGGACGCGGCCACGATCAAGCTCATGGGATACAGTCCCCTGCTACGCGGCAGGGTTCAGGGGCTTGCGCGCGGCATCAATGTCCCGAATGCGCAGCCCGACGCTTCCGGGCTCGCCTCGGTCAATCCGATCTTCACCTTCGTGCGCCTCGCTCAGCGTGTGCCCGTGCGCATCCGCATTGACGAGGTTCCGGAGGGGGTCACGCTCGTCGCCGGCCTGACCGCGACGGTGCAGATCGAGCCCTACAAGGCGTCGTCCGCCCCAGGTCCGGCTCCCGCCACCGGGAAGCTGAGCCAAGCCAAGCCCGATGCAAGCGGAACGCTTGTCGCCGACGAGGCGACGCCGCAACCGGCTCCTGCACAAACCATGAGCCCCGCGGCCGTGAATGCGGCTCCATCGCAAGCCGGCCGCAGCGCGCCGCCACAGCCGGCTCAGCCGCAAGCGGCGGCGCAAGCATCGCCGCAGGCG
>JBAUXQ010000043.1:0-12002 GCA_049584355.1 Roseiarcus sp.
GCGTCTCAGAGTCTTCGCGCCCGAACAGTGTGGCGCGCACGCTGCGCGGCGCCTTGGTCGCCAGCAGCAGGTTATCCTCGACGGTGTGGTTTTCGAACACCGTCGGCTTCTGAAATTTGCGGCCGACCCCGAGCGTGGCGATCTCGGCTTCGTCGAGTTTGGTCAGGTCATGCCGGCCGTCGAACATCACCTCGCCCTCATCGGGGCGGGTCTTGCCGGTGATGACATCCATCATCGTCGTCTTGCCGGCGCCGTTGGGGCCGATGATCGCGCGCATCTCGCCGGGCAAGAGCACTAGCGACAGGCTGCGTAGCGCCTTATAGCCGTCGAACGACACGCTGACCCCGTCAAGGTAGAGGAGCGTCTGGGTCAGGCTTGGACTGCCGGCTTCGCTCATGGTTCGGCGCCTTCCTCGACCGCATCCACGGAAACGACCTCGCGCGGCTTCGGCTCGCTGCCTCTGAGCGCGAGGCCGAGCAAGCCCTTGGGCAGGAACAGGGTGCCGAGGACGAACAGCAGGCCAAGGCCATAGAGCCAATATTCGGGGAACGCGCCAGTGAAATAGGTCTTGGCGAAATTGACCGCGATGGCGCCGATCGCCGCGCCGATCAGCGTCCCGCGGCCGCCGACCGCGACCCAGATCGCCGCTTCGATCGAGTTTGCGGGAGCGAATTCGCTCGGGTTGATGATGCCGACCTGCGGCACATAGAGCGCGCCGGCGATCCCGGCGATAATGGCCGAGACGACGAAGGCGAAAAGCTTGTAGTTCTCGACCCGATAGCCGATGAACCGCATCCGGCTTTCGGCGTCGCGCACCGCCATCAGCGCCTTGCCGTATTTGGACCCGATGATCGCGCGCGACACCGCGTAGGCGAGGATGAGCGCGATCGCGCTGGCCGAAAACAATGCAGCTTTGGTCGACGCCGCTTGAAGCGAGAAGCCGAGCAGATCCTTGAAGTCGGTCAGGCCATTGTTGCCGCCGAAGCCGAAGTCATTGCGAAAGAATTCCTTGAACAGGGCGAAGGTCATCGCCTGGGTGATGATCGAGAGATAAACGCCGGTAACGCGTGACCGGAACGCGAACCAGCCGAAAGCGAGCGCCAGCAGTCCCGGAACCAGCACCACCATCAGCATCGCGTAGGGGAACCAGTTGAACCCCCACCAAGCCACGGGCAGCTCCTTCCAGTTCAGGAACACCATGAAATCCGGGAGAATCGGATTGGCGTAGACGCCGCGGGTCCCAATCTGCCGCATCAGATACATGCCCATCGCATAGCCGCCGAGGGCGAAGAACGCGCCATGGCCGAGCGACAGGATGCCGCAATAGCCCCAGACGAGGTCAAGCGCGACGGCCAGGATCGCATAGCAGAGATATTTGCCTAGCAGCTGCACCAGGTATGGCGGCAGGTAGAAAGCGGAATCCGGCGACACCACGAGCGACAGCAACGGCACCAGGATCGCCGCAACGATGAGGATCGCGACAAAGCCGAGACCGAGGTGATCGAGCCGCGCGCTCATGCCTCCACCGCCCGTCCACGGAGCGCGAAGAGCCCTCTCGGCCGTCTCTGGATGAAGAGGATGATGAAGATCAGGAGCACGATCTGGCCCTGGACCGCGCCGATCAGCGGCTCGAGCAGCTTGTTGGCGAGCCCGATCAACAGGGCGCCGAACGCCGTGCCCCAAAGGTTGCCGACGCCGCCGAACACGACGACCATGAAACTGTCGATGATATAGCCCTGGCCGAGGTTGGGGGAGACGTTGTCGATCTGCGACAGCGCCACGCCGGCGATCCCAGCGACCCCCGATCCCAGCCCGAAGGCCAGCATGTCGATGCGCGCGGTCGAAATGCCCATCGACGCCGCCATGCGGCGGTTCTGCGTCACCGCACGCATCTGCAGGCCGAAGGGCGTCGCGCGCAATACGAGCTGCAACCCGATGAAGACGACCGCCGACAATACGATGATCCAGAGCCGATTGGTGGTGATCGACAGCCCACCGATCTCGAACGCCCCCGACATGAACGGCGGATTGCTGACCAGACGATTGTTGGCGCCAAACAGGCTGCGGACCAATTGCTGCAGGATGAGCGACACGCCCCAGGTCGCGAGCAGCGTTTCGAGCGGGCGGGTGTAGAGAAAGCGGATCACGAGACGCTCGATCGCGATGCCGACCGCGCCCGCGACCACAAAGGCGAGGGGGATGGCGAAAGCGAGCGACCAATTCTGCAACGAGGGCGGCAGGAGCGTCTGCACAACATAGGTCGAATAGGCGCCGAGCATCACCATCTCGCCGTGCGCCATGTTGATGACGCCCATCACGCCGAAGGTGATCGCCAGGCCGATCGCCGCCAAGAGCAGGACCGACGACGCCGAAATCCCGTACCAAAGGTTCTGCGCCACGCCCCACAGGGCGAGACGGGTATGGATCGCGCTCAGAGCGGCTGCGGCGGCGCTCTTCACCGCCGGGTCGGTTGCCTTCTGGGCGATCCCGTCGATGAGGCTTTGCGCGTCCTGGTCGCCGCGCTCCTTCAGCGTTGCGATCGCGGACAGACGGTCTTGCGGCGAAGCGCTGTCGCTGGTGGCGAAGATCGACGCCTGGGCGAGCTTCAAAGCGGCGACGACACGCGGATCGCTTTCCTTGCCGAGCTGGGCCTGAAGCGCCGGCAACGCCTTTGCGTCGTGGGTCCTGAATACGTCCTCCGCCGCAGCGAGGCGCTTTTCCGGGTCCGGATTGGCGAGGGTCAGCGACCCCATCGCGCCTTCGATGGCGCTTCTAAGCGCGTTATTGACGCGGACCTTTTTGAATGCGGCCGCTTCGACGCCTTGAACGGGCTCGCCGGTCTTGGCGTTGAGAAGCACGCCGGCGACCGTCTTATAGGCCACGAGATGATCGGCGGGATCGATCAGCAAGCGATTGTCGCCGAGCGCCTCCAGAATTGCTGCGGCCTGAGGCGGCGCCTCGGCCGCCAGTTCGCCGATCGCAGCCTCGGTTTGCGGGAATTTGTCGTCGAGAAATTTCGCCAGTGTGTCGTCGACCGCGTCGGCGCGGGCGGTGGTCGCGAACGCGAGCAGCGCCAGGACGCCGAGCACACGCAGGGCGCGCAGCGCAAAGCGGCGCGCGAAATCATGGGCGGCGAGACGACAGGCGTTCGACGACGTCATGACTCTCCTTTCAACTGCGGCGCTCGATTTCGATCGCTCTCATCTGGGGGCGGAGCCCGGCGGAAATCGCGCCCGCGACGGTCGCATGGAGTTCGATGAGGCCGCACTCGATCATCGGGAGGGGGACCATGCCCCTTCCCCGCATAAGGCGTTCGAAAGAACGGGCCACGCGGGAGAAGGGGAGGGTCGACTCTTTTCAGCGTCGCGTCAACCGCCGCACTTGCCGGTCTTGACGTTGAAGTTGCCGCAGGACATTGGCGGACGCCAGTCGGCGATCAGGTCGCGCGAGCCCTCGAGATAAGGCGACCATTCCTGAGCCACGACGGTCGTCGGCGTCTGCCAGACCGTGTTGAGCTGGCCGTCGGCCTGGATCTCGCCGATGTAGACCGGCTTGGTAATGTGGTGATTCGGCATCATCGTAGAAATGCCGCCGGTCAGGTTGGGCACCGCGACGCCGATCATTGCCGGTATCACCTTGTCGGCATCGAAGCTTCCTGCTTTTTCAACTCCCTTCACCCACATGTTGAAGCCGATGTAGTGCGCCTCCATCGGATCGTTGGTGGTGCGGTTCGGCTTCTTGGTGAACTCATGCCACTTGGCGATGAAGTCCTTGTTCGCCGGGGTGTCGATCGATTCGAAGTAGTTCCACGCGGCGAGATGGCCGACGAGCGGCTTGGTGTCGAGACCGGCAAGTTCTTCCTCGCCGACCGAGAAGGCGACAACCGGGATGTCGGTCGCCTTGATCCCCTGGTTGCCGAGCTCCTTGTAGAACGGCACATTGGCGTCGCCGTTGATGGTCGAGACGACCGCCGTCTTTTTGCCGGCCGAACCGAAAGCCTTGATCTTCGAAACTTCGGTTTGCCAGTCGGAGAACCCGAACGGCGTATAGTTTATCATGACGTCTTCGTCGGGCACGCCTTTGAGTTTCAGATAAGCGGCGAGGATCTTGTTGGTCGTGCGCGGATAGACGTAGTCGGTGCCTTCGAGCACCCAGCGCTTAACGGAACCGCCGTCCGGGCTCATCAGATAGTCTACGGCCGGAATCGCCTGCTGATTGGGCGCCGCCCCGGTATAGAAGACGTTGCGTTCCGATTCCTCGCCCTCGTACTGAACCGGATAGAACAGCATCGAATTGAGCTCTTTGAACACCGGCAGCACCGATTTGCGCGACACCGAGGTCCAGCAGCCGAAAACTACCGAGACCTTGTCCTTTTCGATCAGTTCCTTGGCCTTCTCGGCGAACAGCGGCCAGTTCGACGCCGGATCGACGACCACCGCCTCAAGCTTCTTGCCGAGCACGCCCCCCTTCTTGTTCTGCTCGTCGATCAGCATCAGCATCACGTCCTTGAGCGTGGTCTCGCTGATCGCCATCGTGCCCGACAGCGAATGCAGGATGCCGATCTTGATCGTATCGTCCGCGGCCTTGGCCGCGGGCGCCCCGAACGCAAGCGCCCCTCCCAGGGCTGCGCCGGCCGCGCTTAGAAAAATCCGTCTCGTCAACGACATGTTCGACCCTCGTCGCTTGCGCCCGTTAAGCAGGGCGGCGGAAGCTCGACCCCAACTGGGGCCGGAGCCGACTTCGCAACGAGCGTGCCAGCGATTCTCCAACGATTCGCGTGGGTAGGCGCCGGAAAATCGAGCGGCGGCGCCAAAGAATTGATCATTGTCGTTGAACGGCGGACGGTTATTCGCCTCAGGGCTCGGCGGCCCGGTAGCCGACGCCCGGCTCGGTTTTGACGATCGTCGGCGCGGTCGGATCGCGTTCGATCTTGGCCCTGAGCTGGCCGATGAAGACTCTGAGGTACTGCGTGTCCTCGCCGTGGGCCGGACCCCAGACCGCGGCCAGAATCTGCCGATGGGTGACGACCCGGCCTGCATTCCGAAACAAGACGGCGAGCAGGTCGTATTCTTTCGGCGTCAACTTGATCGGCGCCTCGTCACGGGTGACGAGCCGCTTGTCGAAATCCATCGCGACGCCATCGATCTCGATCCGCTGGGCCGGCTGCGCCGCGTGCGCGGCGTGTCGCAGCGCGGCCCTGAGCCTCGCTGTCAGCTCGCCGATGCCGAATGGCTTCTCCACGTAATCGTCGGCGCCGAGATCGAGCGCCTCGATCTTTTCCGCCTCACGATCGCGCGCCGAAAGGACGATGACCGGCGTAGTCGAGAACTGCCGGATGTCGCGCAGGACGTCCTTGCCGTCCCGGTCGGGTAGGCCGAGGTCGAGCACGATGAGATCTGGCGCCCCGGTCGCCGCCAGCCGCAACGCCTGCGCGCCGGTTTCCGCCGTTTGCACCCGAAAGCCGGCGGCGCTGAGCGCGACGCTGAGAAACCGCTGAATCTGCGGCTCGTCGTCGACCACGAGAATGCGGGGCTCGTTCATGCGGCAGGCCTCGGCTCGGCGGCCGTCGCTTGCGCGGCGGGAAGGCGCATGACAATTCGGGTTCCGCGCCGCCGCACCGCCGGGCTTTGGGCGACGATGGTGCCGCCCATCGCTTCGACCAGCCGGCGGGAGATCGACAGGCCAAGGCCGGTGCCCGCCTTGCGCCCATCGGCGCGCCCGCCGCGGTAGAATTTCTCAAAGATGCGTTCGAGTTCGCCTGGCTTCACCCCAGGGCCCTCGTCGGTAATGCTGATCACGACCTCCGCGCCCTCCTGGCGGGCGTGAACGATTGCGCCAGCGTCACCGGCATATTTGTGCGCGTTATCGAGCAGGTTGAACAGCACCTGTTCGAGCAGCCTGTCGTCGCCGCGCACGAAAGGCAGATTCGGCGCGAGGCTGACGCGCACCGGCTGACCCGGGAACGCCTTACGGCTGCGTTCGACCGCGCCCTGCACCACGTCGGCGATCGAGACCAGATCGCGATTGACCTTGAGCCCGCCGGCTTCGATCCGCGACATGTCGAGCAGATTGGAGACGAAGCGCGCCAGACGCGCCGTCTCCTCTTCGATCGAGGACAGAAGCTCCAGCCGTTCGGACGGGCTCATCTTGTCGCCAAACGCGCGCAACGACGTCGCGGCGCCGGCAATCGAGGACAGCGGCGTGCGCAGGTCGTGGGAGAGCGAGTCGAGCAGCGCATCTCGGACCTTCTCGTTTTCCTGCATCGTCGCCGCATTCACCGCCGCGCGCGCCAGCAGCGCCCGATCGAGCGCGATTGCGGTCAGATCGAGGATCGCAGTCAGCGCGCGCTCATCCTCCGCCGTGATCGGCTCGCCCGCCAAATGCGGCTCGAAGCCGCAAACCGCGATCGGCCCGCGCGCGGCAACCAGGGGCCGAAACTGATAGGCGACCCGCGGCAGCGTGCCGGTTCCCCAGCCGGCCGGCTCCTTTTTCTGCTGCGCCCAACGCGCGGCGCCGAGAGCCGCGGGGTCGAGCTGGGCGTCGGGCGGCCAGGCGGCGCGAATCTGCAGGTCATCCCCTTCCGCGACCAGGAGCACGATGCGGCCCCCGAATGTCGAGTGCAAATGCGCCGCGGCCGCCCACAGGACGTCGTCGGGGCTCGACGCGCCGGAAAGCTTGCGGGAGTAATCGTAGAGCGACTGCGTAACCTCGGCGTTCCTGATCACCGTCTCCCGCTGGTCGCGAATCCGCCCGGTCAGGGATCCGGCGAATACCGCGACGGCGAGAAAGATGAGCAGCGCGAACAATTCCTGCGGTTGCGCCACCGTGAACGTGTAGACCGGCTCGATGAAGAAGAAATTGTAGGCGCCGAACGAAGCGAGCGAGGCGATGACCGCGGCGCGGGTGCCGAAGCGCACGGCCGTGAACAGCACCGCGGTGAGAAAGATCATCGACAGATTGGGAAGCCTGAGAACCGCAGTGAGCGCATCGCCGACCGCGACGGCGCAAGCGACGGAGACGAGCGCGCCCGCGAGTTCGACGCCAAGCCCCCTGCGGCTGAGAAGGGGCCTCAGCCGCGACCACGGCGATGCGTGCGCCTCTTCGCCGGGGACGACGTGGATCTCGATTCCGCCAGCATGGCGCATCAACGCCTCCGGCAACGACCGGCCTAAAATCCGTCGGAACAATCCTGCCCGCGACTGGCCGAGCACGATCTGGGTCACGTTTTCCCGTCGCGCGAGCCTGAGGATCTCGGCAGTGTAGTCGCTGCCCTGGAGCCGCATCGCGTCCCCGCCCAGACGTTCGGCGAGACTGAACACCTTGGCGAGCTGGTTGGCGCGGTTCGCGTCGGCCGCCTGGCCGATCGTCTCAACCGTCACGGCGGTCCACGGCGCGTTGAGTCCGGTCGCGAGCTGGCTCGCGCGCCTGATGACCCGCTCCGACACTTCGTCGGGGCCGACGCAGGCGAGCAATCGCTCCGAGGCCGCCCACGGGCCTTCGATCGCCTTCTGACGCAGATAGTCGACCATTTGGTCGTCGACCCGATCGGCCGTGCGGCGCAACGCCAGCTCGCGTAACGCGGTCAGATTGCCGGGAGTGAAGAAACTCTGGGTCGCCCGCCGCGCCGTCTCCGGCACATACACCTTGCCTTCGTTCAGGCGTTGAATGAGCTCATCAGGCGTCAGATCGACCAGAACGACGTCAGTGGCCTCCTGCAGGACGCGGTCGGGAACGGTCTCGCGCACGACGACGCCAGTGATGCGAGAGACGACGTCGGCGAGGCTCTCGAGATGCTGGATGTTGAGCGCCGTCCAGACATCGATGCCGGCGGCGAGCAGCTCCTGGACGTCCTGCCAGCGCTTGGGATGACGGCTGTCCGGAGCGTTGGTGTGAGCGAGCTCGTCGACGATGACGAGCTTGGGCTTGCGCGCTAGTGCCGCATCGAGATCGAATTCCTCGATCGTGCGGCCGTGGTACTCGACCTTGCGCCGCGGCAGGACTTCGAGCCCATGAACGAGCGCGCTCGTCTCGGCCCGGCCATGGGTCTCGACGAGGCCGACGACGACATCGACGCCTTCGTCCTTGAGGCGCCGCGCGTTCTGCAACATGGCGTAGGTCTTGCCGACTCCGGGCGCGGCGCCGAGGAACACTTTCAGCCGGCCCGCAGTCTCCCGACGGAACGCCGCTAAAAGCGCGTCCGGATCGGGGCGTCCATCGTCGGGTCGGCTCGCTGGGGCCATCGGCGCTCGTCGGGAGTCACGACGACTTTAGCTGATCCAGCGCCAAATTCAGCTCCAAAACGTTCACCCTCGGCTCGCCGATCAACCCCAGAAACGGAGCTTCGATCGCGGCGTTGACCAACGCGCGCACCCGATCTTCCGGGAGTCCGCGGGCCTTGGCCACCGAGGCGACCTGGCCCAAGGCGGTTTGCGGCGAGACGTGGGGGTCGAGCCCGGAGGCCGACGTCGTGACGGCGTCAGCGGGAACCGGGCCGGGGCCGGCCATCGCTTGCCAGGCCGCGACGCCGCCCTTCACCCGGTCGGCGAGCTTCTGCGACGTCGGCCCAAGATTGGAGCCGGTCGAATTGGCTGCGTTGTACGGCGTATCGATCGTCTTCGTCGAATCGTTGAGGTCGGTGTCGGTGGTGGCCGACGGGCGCGGGTGGAAATAGCGTTCGCTCTTGAACCACTGCCCGATTAGCGTCGACCCGACGACGACGCCGTCCTTCCGGATCAGGCTGCCGTTCGCCTGGTAAGGCATGGCGATCTGGGCAATTCCCGTCACCGCCAGCGGATAGATGAGACCGGTGAGGACGGTGAACAGGAGGATGAGAACGAGCGCGGGGCGCAGATGCTGAAGCATGATCGATCCTGACGGTTAGGCGAGATGCAGGACGGCGACAACGAGGTCGATCGCCTTGATGCCGACGAAGGGCAGGATGAGACCGCCCACCCCATAAATCAGGAGATTGCGCCGCAGCAGGGCCGCGGCGCCGACCGGCCGGTAGGCGACGCCCTTCAAAGCCAGGGGAATCAAGGCGATGATGATCAGTGCGTTGAAGATGACCGCAGATAGAATCGCCGACTGCGATGAACTGAGCCGCATGACATTGAGCGCGCCAAGCGCCGGATAGGCGGCCACGAACATTGCCGGGAGGATGGCGAAATATTTGGCGACGTCGTTGGCGATCGAGAAGGTCGTCAGGGAGCCGCGCGTCATCAGCAGCTGTTTCCCGATCTCGACGATTTCGATCAGCTTGGTCGGATTGGAGTCGAGATCGACCATGTTGCCGGCCTCGCGCGCGGCCTGCGTGCCGGTCTGCATGGCGACGCCGACATCGGCTTGAGCGAGCGCCGGCGCGTCATTGGTGCCGTCGCCGCACATGGCGATCAGTCGGCCGCCGAGCTGCTCCTTGCGGATGAACGCAAGCTTGTCCTCCAGCGTCGCCTCGGCGAGAAAGTCGTCGACGCCCGCCTCGGAGGCGATCGCGGCGGCGGTAACGGGATTGTCGCCGGTCACCATGACGGTCCGGATGCCCATCGCACGCATCGCCGCGAAGCGCTCCTTGATGCCGGGCTTCACGACATCCTTCAGGTGAACGACGCCCAACAGCTTGCCGTCGTCGGCGACCGCCAAAGGCGTGCCGCCGGACATCGCAACCCGCTCGACCGACTGACGAAACTCAAGCGGCGTCCGTTCGATCGGGAGCTTGAGGTAGCGAAGGATGGAATCGATCGCGCCCTTGCGGATCGATCGGCCGTCGACGTTAAGGCCCGAAATGCGCGTTTGGGCGGAGAACGGAATGATGGTGGCTTTGCCCATGTCGAATTTTGGTTCGGCGAGGCCGAAGTCGCCCTTGGCGAGAGCGACGATCGAGCGGCCTTCGGGCGTCTCGTCGGCGAGGCTCGAGGCGAGCGCGGCGGCGGCAAGGTCCTGGGTAGAGACGCCGTCCACCGGCAGAAGCTCGGTCGCCATCCGATTGCCGAACGTGATCGTGCCTGTCTTGTCGAGCAGCAGCGTGTCGACGTCGCCGGCCGCCTCGACCGCGCGGCCGGAGGTCGCGATGACGTTGAAACGGACCAGCCGATCCATGCCGGCGATGCCGATGGCCGACAGCAGCCCGCCGATTGTCGTTGGAATGAGACACACGAGCAGTGCGATCAGCACCGTCGCCGACAGGTCGGTCCCCGAGTATCTAGCAATTGGCCACAGGGTGACGCAAACGATCAGGAAGATGATTGTGAGCCCGGACAGCAAAATCGACAGCGCGAGCTCGTTCGGCGTCTTCTGCCGCTCTGCGCCTTCGACCAGCGCGATCATCCGGTCGATGAAGGTCGAGCCCGGGGTGGATGTGATCTTCACCTTGATGAAGTCGGACAGCACGGCGGTTCCGCCGGTGACGGCCGAGCGGTCGCCGCCGGCCTCGCGAATGACGGGCGCAGATTCGCCGGTGATCGCCGATTCGTTGACCGAGGCGACCCCTTCGACGATGTCGCCGTCGCCAGGGATGATCTCGCCGGCTTCGACCAGTACGATATCGCCCAGCCGAAGATCGAGCGCATTCACACCTTCGACGAGACCGTTGAGGTTTTTGGGATCAATGTAGCGCTTGGCGTGAGTGTCGCTGCGCGTGCGGCGCAAGGCGTCGGCCTCCGCCTTGCCGCGTCCCTCGGCGACTGCCTCGGCGAAATTCGCGAACAACACCGTGAACCAGAGCCATGCCGCGATCTGGCCGGAAAACATCGCCGAGCCGTTGTTGGTCACCAGATCGCGAATGAAGAACCCCGTCACCATCAGCGACACCGCCTCGGTGACGAAGATGACCGGGTTTTTCGCCAGGGCCCGCGGGTCGAGCTTGCGCAAGGCGTCCATCGCCGCGGTGGCGATGATCTTGCCGTCGAAAAGGCCCTGCGACTCTGTTTTCGAAGCCATGGGTCGATCTCCGATCAGAAGGTCTTGCCGCTGAGCATCAGGAAATGCTCGACCACCGGTCCGAGCGCTAGGGCCGGGAAATATTGCAGCAGGTAAAGAATGACGATCACGCCGACCAAGAGGCCGACGAACAGCGGCCCGTCAGTCGGGAAGGTGCCGGCCGAGGCCGGGACTTTCTTCTTCGCCGCCAGCGAACCGGCCATCGCCAGCACCGGCACGACATAGGCGAAGCGGCCGAGCAGCATCACCAGGCCGCCCGTCGTGTTGAACCAGAGCGTATTGCCGTTGATCCCAGCAAACGCCGAGCCGTTGTTGGCGTTGCTCGAAGCGAAGAGATAGATGATTTCGGAGAGCCCGTGGGGGCCGCTGTTGCCGAGACTGTCGAGCGCCGTCTGCAGCAACACTGACGCGCCGGTAAAGCCCAGGACGCTTAGCGGATAGAGCAGCACCGCCAGCATCGCGAATTTCATTTCGCGCGTCTCGATCTTCTTGCCGAGATATTCCGGGGTTCGCCCGACCATCAGCCCGGCGACGAACACGGCTATGATGGCGACGACGAGGAAGCCGTAGAGCCCGGCCCCGACGCCGCCAGGCCAGATGCAGCCGGCGAGCAGGTTGAACATCGGGACCATGCCGGCGAGCGGCGTCAGCGAATCGTGCATCGTGTTGACCGCACCGGTGCTGGTGCCGGAGGTCGCGGTTGCGTACAGGACCGACATCGCCTGACCGAAGCGCACCTCCTTGCCTTCCAGATTGCCCTGAGCCGGGTCGACGCCGAGGGCGGTCAGAATTGGATTTCCGGCGGTCTCCGACCAATAGGCGACGCCGATGCCGAGAATTAGGAAGACCGCCATTGCCGCCAGGATCGCCCAGCCCTGGCGGGTGTCGCCGACCGCGCGGCCGAAGGCGAGAACGGAGGCTGTGGCGATCAAGAGCAGGGACCAGATCTCGAGGAGATTGGTCCAGGCGTTCGGGTTCTCGAACGGATGCGCCGCGTTGGCGTTGAAGAAGCCGCCGCCGTTGGTGCCGAGCTCCTTGATGATCTCCTGGCTCGCGACCGGCCCGATCGA
>JBAUXQ010000044.1:0-3277 GCA_049584355.1 Roseiarcus sp.
ACCACCGCCCGGGGCGACGCGCCGATCCGCCGGCGAAACAGCTTCAGGCCGGTGCGAATGCGATCCTCGACCATGTCGACGACCGCCGCCTGGAATGAGGCGCAGAGATCGGCGACATCGCCCGGGCGCAACGGCGCAACCGATTCCGCCGCCAGCCGCACCGCGGTCTTGAGCCCCGAAAGCGAGAAATCAGCATTCGGCCTGCCGATTAGCGGCCGGGGCAGCGCGAATCGGGCGGGATCGCCGTCACGCGCCGCCGCCTCAACCGCCGGCCCGCCCGGAAACGGCAGCCCCAGCAGCTTGGCGGTCTTGTCGAACGCTTCGCCGATGGCGTCGTCCATGGTCGCGCCGAGCCGATCGTAGTCGCCGACGCCCTTGACCGCGAGAATCTGGGTATGCCCGCCGGAGGCGAGCAGGATGAGATAGGGAAAAGCGACATTGGCGGTGAGGCGCGCGGTCAGCGCGTGGGCCTCGAGGTGGTTGACGGCCACGAATGGCTTGCCGCAGGCCAGCGCCACGCCCTTGCCGGCCATCAGCCCGACCAGAACGCCGCCGATTAGGCCAGGCCCGGCGGCGGCGGCCACCCCGTCGAGGTCCTTGGCCGCGACGCCCGCCCTCCCGAGCGCGCGCGCGATCAATAAATCGATGATTTCGACATGGGCGCGCGCCGCAATCTCCGGCACGACGCCGCCGAAAGGCGCATGCGCCGCGATCTGGCTCATCACTTCGTCGGCGAGAATCTCGCCCGCGCCGTCGGGCCTGAGCCGCACCACCGCCGCCGCCGTCTCGTCGCAGGTGGTCTCGATCCCCAGAACTCGCATCACATACGCCCAATAGCGTGAACGGGGGGCTGAGAAAACCCGCATCCTGCGGGGCGGCCGCCCGGGCCGCCGGGGCTTTCCGTCGTCTTGTCGCCTCTTTTCCAGGCGTGATAGGGTTGCCGACCGGAGTAATCGATGGGCAGCCCGATCACGTCAAATGAAATCCGCGTCGTGATCCGTCCGGTCGAGGCGCGCGACTACGACCTTGGTCCGATTCCGGCCGAACTGTTCAAAAAGACCTTCGACGCCTTTCTGACGGCCCTGCAGGTGACGGACCGAGAACTGCAGCCCAAAGCGCGATCGAGCGAGTTCTTGATCTCGCAACTGGCGCTCAATCCCTATGAATTCGGCATTCTCGAGAAACGGCGACCCCATGGCCAAAACAATCCTTCGGCGGTCGAGTTCTTCCGCCGCTGCGCCGAGGGCATTTACCGCAGCGACTACCAGACCGCCGTGCGACACCCGCGGCTGACTCGGGCGTTCATCCGGATCGTCAAGGCGCTCGACGAGGATTTTCACGTTCTCGCCCAATTCGTCGACACAGAATTGCCGATCGACGACTTCTTCGGCCGCCAGGTCAACCGGGTTGGGGCGAAGGACGACCCTGCCTCACAAGCGGATAACTGGTTCCTGGGAAGCGCAATGATGTCGTTCGAGGGCCGGCTCGACGAAATCGACTATCGGGGCGCAGTATGGACCGGCGACTTGATGCTTCCGGCTGGAACAACTCACATCAAATGCGTTTTCGACAAGTCACAAGGTGAAGATGCATTGAACCCTTTTGGCAATAAAAATGTTTGCATAACAGGAAGGGCAATCTACACTGGGGACAGTCAACTTCCCGAGCGAATAGAAGTAATTAGCATTGAGGAAAGGGCGCATGTGAATGTTGCAATCGACATCCGGGGTTCGTTGTGTCTGACGCACGTTTCAGAGAGAGGCGACGATCTTGATTACGTCGAGTAGCGATAAGCATTTCCTCCATACAAGTGTCGTGCTTCGCCACGCCAACGGCGACTCGGGCGAGGCGGAGCAGCATATCGAGACGATCCTGACCGAGGCGGCGGTGGCGAAACGCCGCGTCTGGGTCAGCAGCATCCTGTTCGCCGAGCTCAGGCCGTCGTCGTTCGTTCCCGGACGCTTCGCCACCTTGTTCGAATTGACCCGCTATATCCGGGCGCTGGCGACCCTGGTGACGCCCGACCCGAACACCATGATGCGCGTGGCGCGGCTGCGCGACGCCAAATGGCAACGGCCCCCAGACGCTCATCAGCCGGGAGGAAAGCCGCGAACGATGTCGCTCGGCGACACGATGCAGATCGCCTCCGCCTTGTGGGTGAAAGAGGCGATCGGGGTGCCCGATCTCGAGTTCCTCACCTTCGATGACTGGTGCTCCGACGACGGCAAGGGCGGTCGTCTCTGCCTGCTACATCTCCAGGATTACGCGATCGAGGCCAAACTCAACGCGGATGTGAAGGCAGCCGTACGGCTGACGCGGCTCGAGCCGATCGTCCACGCGCAGTCCTTTCCCCATTCCGTGCCGGCGGGATGAGCGCCCCTGCTCGCCGCCCGAGGGTTATAACGCGGCGCACACGGACAAAGAGGCGATATGACCGCCAGGGTCGCGTTGTTTCGCGCCCGCGAGGACGCGATGGCGAGCGCGGCGCGGCTGCGACGGCTGGGCTTTTCCGTCGCCTGCCTGCCGGCGATCGAGATCAAGGCTCAGGCCGTCCGGCCGAGCCGATCGCGCTATGACGCGGTTGTGGCGACCAGCGGCAAGGCGTTTCTGGGCGACGGGCCAAGCGATAGGCCGCCGCCCCTTTATGTCGTCGGCGCCCGCACTGCGCGCGCCGCTAAAGCGCGCGGTTGGCGGCTCGCGTCCACGCCGGCGCCCGACGCCGCCAGACTGATCGAGACGCTGAACGGCGCGCTCAGGCCGGGCGCGAGCGTGCTCTACCTCGCCGGGCGCGACCGGAAGGGGACAATCGAGACGGCGCTCGAAAGCGCTTTCGCGCTCGAGATCGTCGAAGCCTATGCAGCCGAGGCGCGCGAGGCCTGGAGCCCGGCGGAGACGCGCGCGCTCGCATCCTGCGTCGCGGCGCTGCACTATTCGCGCCGCTCGGCCGGGCTTGCGGCGGGGCTGGCGAAAGTTTCGGGCGCTGAGGCGCGCTTTCTCGAGCTCGTACACGTCTGCCTGTCGCGCGACGTCGCCGAACCGCTCGACGCCGCCGGCGCGGCCCGGATCGCGGTCGCCGAAACGGCTGACGAGGCGGGACTTTTTCGCGCCCTAAGCCGCGGTCTCGGCGGGTTTCCTTCGCTTGGGGCGTCCCGTATATAGGGCCGCGAGAGATCGAAGGCGCGAGGCGATGGTCGACGACGAAACCCAGGACGTTTCAGCCCGGCCTGCAGGCGCCCCGCCCAATCGCGACGCGCGGCCCGACCCCGGGGTGATCGAC
>JBAUXQ010000045.1:0-2379 GCA_049584355.1 Roseiarcus sp.
GCGTGAAGGGGGACAACGCCGACTCGCGCGCGTCCGAAAACTGTCCCTGACCGAAGCTGTTCGTACGGCTTGCGAGGAAGCGCTGGCGCGCGACGATCGCGCCCGAACGGTCGTCGAGCGGCTCGCCGGCGTTCACGAGCGCGTGCGCCGAGCCCCGCGAACGGGCAAAAAGGCCGACAAGGCGTTCTTCGACCGCGAGTGGTCGGGCGGGGAGCCAAAAAAAAGTCGGGTGGAGCAGTAACCGAAGCCTTCGGGCATACGAACCGACGAATGTGGCGCTTCGCCACAAAATCCGGGAGCCTTCGGGCGCTCCCGCAGGAGGCTTTCGTCCCATGAAAAAGATTCTTGTGCTCTCCGCCTCATTAGTGGCGTTCGGACTTGTTTTGGCGCCGGCCGCTCAGGCTGAAGATACAATGATGAAGAAGGACACGATGCATATGTCGAAGCCGATGCATCACATGAAGAAGGACACTATGATGCACAAAGACAACATGAAGGGCGACAAGATGATGAAAGACGAGGCGCCGAAGACCTGATTTGCGGCTCGTTAGGAGGCGACCCTTACTGAGGAAAAGGGTCGCAGCCCCTAACTGACGAGCGAGGATGATCGCGATCTCAATCAGCCATGAAGCCTATGCGGCTATCCGGGTCATGATATCGGCTCGCCGGGTCCGATCACCGCCGACGGTGACAGGAACGTCCATTCGAGCGCCTTTTCCCGGTCTACGACGTACGGACCGGGCGGCTCAACGAGATGAAGGCCCCGACCGAAGCGGGCAAGGCGAAAATCGCCTGACGAGCCGGCGAGTTTCATAGTCGGGGTTAGGTTCCATAATATATATTATGCGAATCTGATCCTGTAGGGCGCGCTTGTCGAGCGCGCTGAGCGCGCTGGCGGGGTCATCGACCCCGCCCTACGCTCAATCGCAAATTCGCGCGCATCGGTCGCAGGGTTTGGCGCAGGAGCGAGCCCGGCTCGAAGGCGAACGCTGTGGGGATGCGGCGGGCGCGGCGGCCCTGACCGATCGGTCGGGTTGGCATTTGGCGCAGCGCTTGACGCCTTGGGCTTGGGCCGCGGCTGGACCGAGGAGGATAATCGCAATCGCGATCGCCGCCGCCCGCGCGAGGCTGCGCGGCGAGCGTTGGGCGGCCGCCACCGCGCTCAAGGCGCGAGTTTCAATATCTCAAGCTCCTTGCGGACGGCGCCAAAGGTGCCGAGCTGGTAGACCCCCGCCCCCACCGGCGAAAACGTGAACGCCTTGAACGGTTCGGCGAACATCTTATCGAGATAGGTCTGAGGCGCGACGCCGATCGTGACGTGCGGGTTGAACTTCGCGCCGGCCGCCACGGTGACGAAATCGGCGACATAGGCGATAAGTCCCGGCTGAATATCGCGCCCGTCGTCGTCGCTATAGAACGCGGCGGCTGTTCCGGTCCTCTCGGTGAAAGGCGCGACTGCGTCGAGCAGTTCCCGCTGCAGCCGCAGCAGGTCTTCCGTCAGCTCGACGACAATGCCGGCGATGCCGAGCGGCGGAGAGGGAATGTAGTAGTACTTGAACGCCTTGAGTTTCCAGCCCGTCACACCCTCCTTGCCGAGAACCGCGTTGGCGGCTGAGGCGACCTTCTTGAGCTCGGCGGTGCGGACGAACTGCTGAAGCATCGTCATATGCGGGTGATGGGTTGCGTCGAGAGCAAAGAACTCCGGAAACGCCTTAAGGAGGCGCGCGTTGTCGGCGCCCGCCCGCCGGACCATCGGCGCGCTAGGCTTGAGCGCGATGTCGATCGCTGTGACTGGGTGATTGCTCATCGATGTCGGGGATTACTCTGACCGCCCGACGCGCGCAAAGAAAGATCCAGATTTGTGGATAATGGATTGTCTTTTCCGCCGCGCTCTTCGGACCCTGCCCGCTCTCAGCGTGAGTGAGCGCCGGCGCCGATCGCCACGAGAACGACCGCAGTGGCGTGGGCGCTACGCGTAATCGTAGCCGTCCTGGCCCCCCGCACCGCCATCATGCAGCTTGTCGGCCTGTCTCTTTGTTCGCAGCCAGTGGATCGGTCCCAAGCATGATTGATCCTTCCTCCTCCGATTCGGCTTGGGCTGAGACAATGTCGAGCGCTTTGAGGTATGAGCGTTTGACGGCGGCGGGAATTAGCGTACTCTTCACCTTCACCGGGTAGCGGTAGCCGTAGCATCTTGATCCGACCAGTCTAGCGTGCAACAGGATACTACATTGGCTTTCGGACATCTCGACAACCGAGAACGTCAGCCCATACTCATTAAGAGAATGTATAGTCACAGTCTCTTTAAGAGAATTGATTGGTCACGAAACATCCGAGAACATCGGCGATGTTCCGTGGTTTTCTGCCGTCCGGTACGCT
>JBAUXQ010000046.1:0-8144 GCA_049584355.1 Roseiarcus sp.
ATTGCTTTCGAGGTCGCCGACATTCGGCGATGGCGCCCGGAGCAACGGTTCGACGTCATCCTCGCCAACGCCGTGCTGCAATGGATTCCGGGCCACGAGACGCTCATCCCGGCGCTGATCGAAAGGCTCAATCCCGGCGGCGCGCTCGCGGTGCAGACCCCGGACAATCTCGACCAGCCGTCGCATCGGCTGATGCGCGAGATCGCCGGCGCGGGCCCCTGGGCGGCAAAGCTCAAGGCCGCCGCGAAGGCGCGCGCCGCGCGCCACGACGCCGGATGGTACTTCCGTCTGCTCCGCGCCCACGCGTTCCATGTCGATATCTGGCGCACGACCTATCACCACCCGCTCGCCGGCGCGGATGCGGTCGTCGAGTGGGTCAAGGGCGCCGGCCTTCGCCCGTTCATCGACCCGCTCGATGAGAGCGAGCGCGAAGCCTATCTGGCGCGCTACGAGGCGGCGATCGCCGAGGCCTATCCCGCCGAGGCTGACGGGACCGTTCTTCTGCCGTTCCCGCGACTATTCTTCGTCGCCACGCGATGACGCCGAGCCATTTGCCCGTTGCTGTCCAGGAAGGTAGCCTGCCACGAGGATAATGGAATTGGAGGACGCCATGCCGAAATATCTTTTCGAGGCGCGCTATACCGCCGAAGGCGCCAAGGGGATCGAGAAGGAAGGCGGCGTCAGCCGGCGCGAGGCGGTCCTGAAGCACCTCGCGCAGATCGGCGGCAAGCTCGAAGCGATGTATTTCGCATTCGGCGATGTGGATTGCTATTCGATCGTCGAACTCCCCGACAATGTCAGCGCGGCCGCGCTCGCGTTCGCCGTCAACGAGAGCGGCGCAATCGCAACAAAAACCGTCGTCCTCCTGACGCCGGAAGAGGTGGACAAGGCGGTGCACAAGAAGATCAAGTTCCGCGCGCCCGGCCATTGACGCAGGCGCGGCGTGCGCGCTTCCACCGCGTGGCCCGTTCATGCTATGGGGCGCGTCTCAAGCGCCCGTAGCTCAACTGGATAGAGTATCGGTCTTCGAAACCGAGGGTTGGGAGTTCAAGCCTCTCCGGGCGCGCCAATCTTTTCAGTAACTTGTTGCCTATACTTTGGATCTGCAAGCGCTCCGACAGCGGCGGGCGTCGCCACTCAGTCGCGGCGTCCCGATCTCGATTGTTGAGGCCAGCCGCATTTGGGGCGCGACGGGCGACGGCCTCGTCTTCCTCCATCTCGCGGATCTCTGCCTCGGCGCCCGTCTGAGTTCTTGAAGAGGCGCGTTTCGCCGCCAAAAGCGGCAGAGCGCCTGTTCACGGCGTCGCATCGCCAGAAACTGCGCCCGCCACGGCCTCGCGCAGGCGGCGCGCTTCAATGGCCTCGCCAGTCATCAGGAGACCCAGTTCTTCGAGACGGCCGCGATCGGGGGGCAATTCGCCAACGAGGCGACCATCGTACATCACGAGGATGCGATCGCAGAGGGCGAACAGCTCCTCGAGCTCGGTCGAAATCAGAAGGATCGCCTTGTTGAGATTACGCTGTTCCAGAATCGCCTGCATCACAAGCTCGCTCGCGCCGATGTCGATGCCTCGCGTCAGTTGGTTGACGATCAGAAAGTCGGGATGGCGCGCCAGCTCCCGGGCGACGACGAATTTTTGCTGGTTGCCGCCGGAGAGGCTTTGGATCGGCGCGTGGATTCCGTCTGTCCGCACGTGGAACTTCTCGACCAGCGCCTGAGTGTGGCTCTCAATCGCGCCGACATTGAGCAGGCCGAGGGTCGCGAACGGCGCCCGGTCGTAGCGCTGCAGAATCGCGTTCTCGGTGAGAGGGAGCTGCGGCACCACGCCGTTCGCAGCGCAATCCTCAGGAATATGCGCGATCGGTCTTCGATTGATGGCGTGAGAGGAGAGTCCGGAAATCTCTTCGCCGTTGAGTCTGATCGTCCCCTCGGTTGCGGGAATGAGGCCCGCCAGCGCCCTCGCGAGCTCGCTCTGGCCGTTTCCGGAAACGCCCGCAACACCGACGATCTCGCCCTGGCGAACCTCGAACGAGACGCCCCGCAACGCCGGCAAACCGAGTCCGTTTCGGCAACGCAGATTCTCGACGGAGAAAACCGCACGGCCCGGCGAGGCGGCGCGCGCGGGCAGGTCCGTCGGCACGTCGCGCCCAACCATTTGGCGGGCCAGTTCGCGTGGGTTGGTGTCGCGGGTTGACGCCGAGAAGACGACCCTTCCATCCCGCATGACGCTGACGCGATCGCTCACTCGCATCACCTCGTCGAGCTTGTGCGAAATGAAGATCACGGTCTTTCGGTCGCGGGCCAACTCGCGCAGCAGTTTGAGCAGGCGATCCGTCTCGCCGGGCGTGAGGACCGCGGTCGGTTCGTCGAGAACGATGAGCTCGGCGCCCTGGAAGAGGATCCTGAGTATTTCCACCCGCTGACGTTCGCCGACCGAAAGGTCGCGTACGAAAGCGTCCGGCCTCACCTCGAGCCCGTAGCGGCGGCTCAGTTCGGCAATGCGCCCTGCGACGTCGGTCGTTCGCCATAACGGCCGCAGGGGCGAGCCCTGGCCGAGAACGTAATTCTCCGCCACCGTCAGGTTGGGCACGAGCATGAAATGCTGATGCACCATGCCGATTCGATGGCGGGTCGCCTCGAGCGGAGAGCCCAGCTTCAACGGCTGGCCCTTAAATAGAATCCGGCCTGCGTCGGGCCTCAGAACTCCGCAAAGAATGCTCATGAGCACGCTCTTGCCGGCGCCGTTCTCGCCGACCAGGGCGAAGATTTCGCCCTCGCCAACCTCGATCGAGGCGGCGGCGTTCGCCGCGACCCGGCCGAACCGCTTGCTGATGTTCTCCATTTGCAGGATCGGCGCGCTCGGGACCGACATCCCTATGCCTTCCAATAGGGGATGCCGAGCATGCTGGGCGCGTCCCAGCGGTTGCGCACCAGCATGAGCGCGACAATCGTCGTGAGATAGGGCAGAGCCTGCAGCGCCTGATACGGAACACGCACATTCGGATCGGCCTGAAGCTGCAATTGCAGCGCATAGAACAGGCCGAACAGGAGCGAGACGAAAAACACGCCGATCGGCGACCAGCGCGCGAAGACGACAATGGAGAGGGCAATGAACCCGCGACCCGAGGTGATGTTCTCGACAAATTGATTGGCGTGGGCGAGCGTCAGAAAGGCGCCGCCGAGACCACCGAGCACGCCGCCGATCAGCACGGCGGAATAGCGGTAGAGCGCGACGCTCTTGCCGGTGACGTCGACCGCTTTGGGGTGCTCGCCGACAGCGCGGATCGTCAGGCCGTACGAAGTCCGAAAGAGGACGCCCCACGCGGCGATGACGACCGGGATAGTCGCGTAAACCAGCAGGTTCTGTTGGAACAACGCGGGGCCGAGATAGGGGATGTCGCTTAGAAAGGGGATGTTGAGCGGGCGGGCGATATCGACGCCCCTGCCGGTGGAAATGAAATAAGTGCGAAAGAGAAAGGACGTCAACCCGAGTCCCAGGAGATTGATCGCCACGCCAGCGACAATCTGATTGGCCTTGATCGTCACCGCAAAGACCGCGAAGACGAGCGCGGTCAGCAATCCCGAGGCCATCCCGGCGCCGAAGCCAAGCGCAAGATCGCCTGTCGCGTGCGACGTCGCGAAGCCGGAAAAGGCTCCGATCAACATGATCCCCTCGACGCCGATATTGAGAACGCCGGCCCGTTCGCAGATCGCCTCACCTGTCGCTGCGAAGATGAGCGGAGTCGCCAGCCGCCAATCCGCCCCGACTGTCGTCGAAAGAAAATCGAGCATGCTGGCGGTCTGCATTCTAACCTGCCGGTCGCGGACCGCGACGCCGAAACGCCGTGAAGGCGGCCACCGACAATATGCACAGGCCCTGGATGACGAAAACCAGGACCTGCGGCACCTGGGCCGAAATCTGCATGAGCTCAGAGCCGGAGCGCAGCACGGCAAAGAGCACGCCCGAAGCGACGGCGGCGAGCGGATTGTTGTTGGCGAGGAGAGCGACGGCGATGCCCTCGAAGCCGTAGCCGGGCGAAATATCCTGGTAGAGGCGATAATTCACGCCGGCGATCTCGATCGCGCCCGCAAGCCCCGCGAGGCCGCCGCTGATTGCGATCGCGAGCAAGATATTCCGTGCGACATTAATGCCGGCGTAGGCGGCCGCGCTCGGATTGAGGCCGACCACCCGCACGGCGTAGCCGGCGCTGCTGCGAAAAAGGAAGACATAAGCCGCGACGGCCGCCGCAAGCGCAATCAAGATGCCGACATGGAGCCGCGTTGGCGGCAGGAAGCGCGGTAACCACAGGTCGCGAGCCAGTTTGGCGGATTGCGGATAGGAGGCGGCTGGATCCTTGAGCGGGCCAGTCACGAGATAACTCGTGAGGATGATCGCGATGTAATTGAGCATGATGGTGGTCACGACTTCGCTGGCGCGAAAATAGACGCGCAATAGTCCAGCGAGCGCGCCCCAGGCCGCGCCGGCGACCGATCCAGCCACGAGAATCAGCGCGATGTGAAGCCCTGCTGGCAGCGCGCCGAAATTGACTCCGCACGCCGTCGCGGCCGAGGCGCCGGCATAAAGCTGGCCTTCTGCGCCGATATTCCAGATGCTGCATCGGAACGCTACGCAAAGCCCGACGCCGATCAGGATCAGCGGCGTAGCCTTGAGAAGCACCTCGGCGATCGAACGCTTGTCCGATACGGCGCCAAGGACCATTACGTTGACGACGTCGGCCGCGTGGAATCCATTGAGCTGCAATAGAAGAGCGCTGACGCCGAGCGCGAAAAGCACCGCTGCGACCGGCGCGAGGGCGGCTAGCCCCGCACGGCTCAAAAGACGGACGACGGGATCGAGGGAGGAATGGATCGGGATGTCGCTCAAAACGTTCCCCCCGCGCGCTCACCCCTCGGCGACATTCCGCAGCTCATCCACCCAGGGTATGAATCTCGCCCGAAATGATCTTCGCCTTGATAGCGTCGACGTACTGGCGGATGTCCTCTGGCACAGCCCGCCTCGCCTTATCGTTGTAGGTGAATTTCATCACGTCGGCGTCCTTCAGTCCAAAGACGACGTTGGAGGTTGGGAGCGGAGAGCCGTTCTTTATTCCCGCGACGATTCTCTCGACGCCTTGGGCGTAGTCGGCGAGGTAAGTCCCGAGGATGTTGTCAGGCGCGGTCGAGGTGATGTCGGTGAAGACGCCGAAAGTGCAAATATTGGGGCCAGCCTCGCGTACGGCCTGGATCACCCCGATTCCGGCGGCGTCGGCGTCGGGAATGACGAAGTCGGCTCCGCGCGATATCATGTTGACTGCGGCTTCCTTCGCCGCGGTGACGTCCTGAAAATTGCCCAGATAGACCGAGCGGACCGGCATATCGGCCTTGGTCGCCTTGACCCCATTGGCGAAGCCGTCGAGCGCCTCCTTGATCGGCGGGATCTCCAGTCCGCCAATGAATCCTGCTCCCTTGCCCATTTTGCCGGCGATCACGCCCATAAGGTAGAAGGGCTGGCTGGAATCGGTGTTGAGCCCGACCACCTTGCCTTTGAAAACTTTGCTCGAGGATATGAGGAACCAGGTGTCAGGATAGTCCTCAGCGACGGTTAGCGCCGAATCCTGGAATTCGAAGCCGTGGCCGAGAACGACATTGTAGCCTTGCGCGGCGTAGTCGCGGAACGCCTTTTCGAAGGAAGCGGGGTTCTGTTGCAGCTCGACGTAACTGACTTTCGCGCCGAGCTGCGCCTCGACCTGCTTGAGGGCATTGTAGGCGATGCGGTTCCAGCCTTCCTCGGCGACGCTGCCCGGCACCAGCAATCCCATCTTGAATTGGTCCGCGGCGACGGCGGGTCTTAGCGCCATTGCGCTCGCGACGGCGCCAAGCGCGCTCAAGCATTCTCTTCGATCGATTTTCATTGGCTTATTCCCCGTTCTGTGGCCGGCCTTGAATCTCCGTTTCGCCCGCGTCCTTCGCCCACCTTATTCGAGGCCTCGCTTAAGCGGCTGCTTTCTCCTCGACCGGCCTGCCTTTCGAAACAACGATCATTCCATCCGGGCCGCCGGCGACAAGATGCTCAGCGTCTTCGCTGTCCGTAATCACCATATCCGCCCGGGCTCCCGGACGGAGTCCATAGTCGGCGCCGAGACCCATGAGGCCGGCTGGGACATGGGTGATCATGCCGAACGCCTCCGGAAGCTCGCTTGCGTGGAGATGGCCGGCGAGCAGCGTCCAACGGGCGATTTCCAACATGTCCCCGGACCCTGTCGGGATGAACGGATCCTGAATATTGTCGGAGCCTGCAGCAATTTTCACGCCAGCGCGCGCGAGCGGGGCGACGCGGGTCAGACCGCGCGGCGGCAGATGTTCCTGACCGCGCCCCTGGATGTATAGATTGGCGGCTGGCAGGGTGATCACCCCGAGATCGAGCGCGAGAATTTGGTCTCGGATGCGTGCGAATTCCTCGTCCGGCACGGCGCTCAACACTGAGGCGTGGCTCAGCACGACCCGGCCCTGCATGCCAAAGCGCCGCACGCGTTCGAAGACGAGATCGAAGCGATGCCGCGACGCGTCGAGATGCTCGTCCATGTGCAGGTCCATCGGCTTGCCGTGGCGAGCGGCGGACGAAAAGAGAATGTCGAGATAGCGCTCGGGATCCTCGGCGACCGCGACCGTTCCTCCGATCACGTCTCCTCTCTTGGCGGCGGCGTCGATGTTGGCGGCCAGCCAGTCGTAATCCTGCCTGGGATGGGGGATCATGAAAGCGACGAGCTGAAGCGTCAGCCGGTCGGCCCATTGGGCGCGCAGCTCGCTGAGCGCATTAAGCCCGATGAAACCGGCGTCCTTGTCGACATTGGTATGGCTGCGGATCGCCGTCGTGCCGCGATTAAGGCAGCGCGTCATGGTCCGCGTCGCCCGTGTCCGCACGTCTTGGGGCGTCACGCCGCGCGCAAAGGCGGCGAACGCGTCCCGCGCGCCCTGCAGAGTGCCCGAGGGGTTGGGAGCGATTGCGCCGGTCTTGTCGAGATGCTGATGAGCGTCGACAAAACCCGGTGCGATCGTCAGGCCCGAAACGTCGATCCGCGGGACATCGATCGGGACTGAAGCAGATTCGCCGATGCGCTCGAACCGGCCGCTGGCCGAGACGAGAATGTCGGCCTTGCGCCCCTCGCCTCTCGGGCCGACGAGCGCTGTCGCGCCCGTCATCAGATAGCCGGCCTCCGCCCGACGGAGGCCTTGAAGCAGCTTATCCCACTTGCCCAACAGCGCGTCCTTGTCGTCCAATACTGGACCCCGAGGTCGGATCCTGCCGCTCCGCGATCAGTCCCCGGCTTTCGGCCTCATTGAGAAATTCGAGGCAGCTCAATGAGTTGCGTAGATCGCGTAACAGCTCCAGCCGCATTGGGTCGAAAGGTGCGCGCCAGCGCCACGGCGCCGAACGGCGGCGGCTTTCCCTGATCGCTCGCCGACACTTTCTCCATTGTCGATATTCCGACCACAGCAAACAAAAACCACGGGTCGCGACCACGGTATGCCAACTTCCCGCGGCAGTCAGCCCCCATGTGTCCCCAATCATCGAACGCGCCTGCGAGCCGACGGCCATCAACCGCTCATGGCTTTCCCAGGCGGCCTTGCGGTTTTTCTGCGCCGATCGCAAACAGGCCCAGCCGTCTCACATCCGCTGAACTGGGACAGGTCCTTGACAAGGCGCCGGTTCGGCTCGATCATTTGCATACAAACATCCGACGCGTGAGCCGCTCGCATGTACGCTAGCCCTTCCGACCTCAACGACGCTCTCGGATTGCTCGCCGAAGGCGATGCCCGAGTCATGGCCGGAGCCACTGTCATTTTTCCCGGAGCGGGCGACTCTCCGCTGCAGGGCAATTACATCGACGTCACCAACATAGCGGCGTTGCGCGGCGTGCGCCTCCAGGGCGAGTCCCTGCGCATCGGCGCGACGACGACATGGAGCGACATCGTGGCGGCCGATCTGCCGCCAGCTTTCGACGCGCTGAAGATCGCCGCCCGTGACGTCGGCGCCGCCCAGATCCAGAACCGCGGCACGATCGCTGGAAATCTGTGCAACGCCTCCCCGGCCGCCGACGGCGTCTCGCCTTTGCTGATCCTCGACGCCGAAGTGGAGCTTGCC
>JBAUXQ010000047.1:0-1619 GCA_049584355.1 Roseiarcus sp.
CCGCACGCGAGAAGGCGGCGGCGCATCTCAAGGCGGGCGCGAAGAAGGTCCTCATTTCCGCGCCGGCCGAAGGCGCGGACTTGACGGTCGTCTATGGCGTCAACAACGACAAGCTGACCAAGGACGCCCTCATCGTCTCGAACGCTTCCTGCACCACCAATTGCCTGGCCCCGGTCGCCAAGGTGCTCAACGACGCTGTCGGTATCGAGCACGGCTTCATGACGACCATCCATTCCTACACCGGCGACCAGCCGACGCTCGACACCCTGCACAAGGACCTCTACCGCGCCCGCGGCGCGGCGCTGTCGATGATCCCGACCACGACCGGGGCGGCGAAAGCGGTCGGCCTCGTGCTGCCGGAGCTCAAGGGCAAGCTGGACGGCTCGGCGATCCGCGTGCCGACGCCCAATGTCTCGGTCGTCGACCTCAAGTTCGTCGCCAAGCGCAAGACCAGCCCGGACGAGATCAACAACGCGATCAAGACGACGGCGGACGGCAACGGCCCGCTCAAGGGCATCCTCGGCTATACCGACAAGCCCAACGTCTCGAGCGACTTCAACCACGACGACCGCTCGTCGATCTTCCATCTCGATCAGACCAAGGTCATCGACGGCAATTTCGTTCGCGTGCTGTCCTGGTACGACAACGAATGGGGCTTCTCGAATCGCATGGCCGACACCGCGGTCGCGATGGCGAAGCTAATCTGAGGCGTCGATGGCGGACATCCCGGCGGAAGAATGGACGAAGGAGGTTGAGGAGGTGCGCGCTGCGTTGCGGCGGCGTTTTCCGGACCTCCACTGTCTCCGCTGCCGGACGGATAATTTCCGGTTCCGATTGTGGCCGGATGAAAGCCTGGTGCCCGGACTGGCGTCTGAAACGGACAATCGAGTGGTCGAACTGATCTGCGAAAACTGCGGGTTTCAGGAGAAGCACGTTGTCCGCCTGCTCGCCGCCGCCTCAGATTGATCGCGCGGATGGCCGAGCTTACCTATCTTCCGTCAGGGCGCGGTCCGGGAAACGGGACGCCGTCAGGTCCGGAGGGTCCGATGCTTGAACAGCGGGTTGCTCGCCTGCAGCAGATTCTGGAGCGACTTGAGCCGAAGATTACCGAAATACTGCTCGCTGGAGCCAAGCAGAGCGACGTCCAGAAAATACAAGTTGAGACCGCCGAGATCAAAGGCAAGGTTTCAATGCTCCCGACTTGGTGGATGCTCGTGGTGGCGCTCGTCGCGACATGGAGCGCGGGCGCAGGAATTGGCTTTGCGTTCTTGAAAGCGATGCGCTCATGACTTCGTCTTTCCGCACCCTCGATGACGCCGACGTCGCCGGCAAGCGCGTCCTCCTGCGCGTCGACCTCAACGTTCCAACCGAGAACGGCCGCGTCACCGACAAGACTCGCATCGAGCGCGTGGCGGAGACGATAAAGGAGATCGCCGACAAGGGCGGCAAGGTCATTCTGCTTGCGCATTTCGGCCGCCCCAAGGGCGGCCCGGACGAAGCCAATTCGCTGCGACCGGTCGCCGAGGCGGTGGCCGAGGTCATCGGCCGGCCGGTTGGCTTCGTTGGCGACTGCATTGGCGAAATGGCCGCCGACGCGATCGGGACGATGAGGAACGGCG
>JBAUXQ010000048.1:0-7790 GCA_049584355.1 Roseiarcus sp.
GTTATAGGCGGTGTCCGCGAATTCGATCCCGGGCATGAGCGGCTTCGCGGTCCCCATCCCTTCCGGATCGTAGGCGACGACCCGAGCGCCCGCCGCCTGCAGCTCCGGCACGATGACGAGGCTCGGCGCGTCGCGCATGTCGTCGGTCTTGGGCTTGTAGGTGAGGCCGAGCACGGCGATCCGTTTTCCCGCGACCGACCCGCCGCAGGCGGCGATGATCTTGACGGCCATCGCCGTCTTGCGCTTGTCATTGACATCAACCAGCGTCTCGACCAGCCGGATCGGGGCCTTGGCGTCGGCGGCGAGCTTGGTCAGCGCCAGCGTATCTTTTGGAAAGCACGAGCCGCCGAAGCCCGGGCCGGGATTGAGGAACCTGCGCCCGATGCGGTCGTCGAGGCCGATGCCGTGGGAGACGTCGAGCACGTCGGCGCCGAGACGCTCGCAAAGGTCGGCGATCTCGTTGATGAAGGTCACCTTCATCGCCAGGAACACATTGGCCGCATATTTGATCATCTCTGAGCTGCGGCGTGACGTATAGACGATCGGTCCGCCATTGCTTTCGATGGGCTGGTAGATCTCGCGCATCACCTCGCGCGCGCGGTCGTCCTCGACGCCGATGACGACCCGGTCGGGGCGCTTGAAATCCTCGATCGCTGCGCCCTCGCGCAGGAATTCCGGATTTGACACGACCGCGAACCGGTCGCGCGGCGCGCGTTCGGCGATGATGCGCTCGACCTCGTCGCCGGCGCCGATCGGGACGGTCGACTTGACGACGACGACGGTGAAGTCCTCGATGACGCCGGCGATTTCGCGGGCCGCGTCGTGCACGAAGCGCATGTCGGCCGAGCCGATCTCGGCGAGCGATGGCGTGCCGACGGCGATGAAGATCGCGTTCGCTCCGCGCCCGGCCGCCTTGAGGCTCGTTGTGAACGTGAGCCGTCCCGCGGCCTGGTTGGCAAGGACCAGCTCGCTCAAGCCCGGCTCATAGATCGGGACGCGACCCTCGCGCAAACTCGCCACTTTGCTCTCGTCAACCTCGACGCAAACCACATCGTGGCCGAAATCGGCGAGACAAGCCCCCGAGACAAGCCCGACATAGCCGGCGCCGATCATCACGATGCGCATCAAGCGGACCCCCGTCCAATTGCCGCCGGCATAGCGCCGCCACGGCACACGTGGCGGCGCAACACCCGAACCGATTTCCTCCGGACGCCAATATCGAGGCCCCTGGCGACTGGCTGTTCGACCCGTCGCGATCCGCTCGAGCCGCAGTTAAAGCGCGGAATTCGCTCGCCCCGGTCGCGCGCCCGAGGGCGTACGGCTGACGACGACGCGCGGCGATTGACGCGCCTTATACACGCCGTTAAGCGGGTCCGCCATCGCTCTCCCTCGATGCGCCGGTTCAACGGACGGGAAATGGCTGTCTACACCGAAGTCTCGGATGACGCGCTGCGCGCCTTTCTCGCGCTTTATGAGATAGGCGACGTGACTTCGTTCAAGGGCATCGCCGAAGGCGTCGAAAACTCGAACTTCCTGATGCGAACGGCGGCCGGGCAATATATCCTCACCTTGTACGAGAAGCGGGTGAAAGCGGAGGATTTGCCCTTCTTCATCGGCCTGATGGAGCATTTGGCTCAGCGCGGCGTCACCTGTCCTCAGCCAGTTCGCAATCGCGCCGGCTCGGCGCTCGGCGAGCTCGCCGGCCGGCCGGCGACGGTCGTGACATTCCTCGACGGCTTATGGATTCGGCGGCCGAACGTTCGCCATTGCAGCGAGGTCGGCGAAGCGCTGGCGCGCATGCATCTGGCCGGAGCCGACTTCCCGCTGAAGCGCGCCAATGCGCTCTCGCTCGAAGGCTGGCGATCCCTTTTCAGCTCCGCGGAAGCGCGCGCGGACGAAGTTGCTCCGCATTTGCGCGAGGAAAGCGCCGCCGAGCTGGCCTTTCTTGAGGCTCACTGGCCGAAGGCCCTGCCAAACGGCGTCATTCATGCCGATCTTTTCAACGACAACGTGTTCTTTCTCGGCGAGAAGCTTTCCGGCCTCATCGACTTCTATTTCGCCTGCAACGACGCGCTCGCCTACGATCTGGCGATCTGCCTTAGCGCCTGGTGTTTCGAACCCGACAATGAGTTCAACGTCTCCAAGGGTCGGGCGATGATCGCCGGCTACGAGCGCTTGCGGCCGCTCGGCGAGGCCGAGATTGCCGCCCTGCCGCTGCTCGCGCGGGGCGCAGCGCTTCGCTTCATGCTGACGCGGCTCGTCGACTGGCTGAACGTGCCGGCGGGGGCGAAAGTGGCGCCGAAAAATCCGCTCGAATATCGCGACAAATTGCGCTTCCATCAGCGAGTGAGATCGGCCGCCGACTATGGGCTCATGCGGTGAGCCAACGCGTCTCGATCTGGACCGACGGGGCCTGTTCCGGCAACCCGGGCCCGGGCGGCTGGGGCGCCGTTCTGCGCTACGGCGGCCATGAAAAGGAACTCAAGGGCGGTGAGTCTTTCACCACCAACAACCGTATGGAGCTCACCGCGGCGATCGAAGCGCTTCAGTCGCTGAACCGGGCATGCAAAGTGAGCCTCCATACCGATTCGCAATATTTGCGCGGCGGCGTCACGGGCTGGATCGACGCCTGGAACGCCAACGGCTGGCGGACGGCGTCGAGAAAGCCAGTCAAGAACGAGGACCTCTGGCGTCGGCTCGACGCGGCCGCCCAGCGGCACGAGATCGAGTGGTTCTGGGTCAAAGGCCACGCGGAGGACGAAATGAACGCCCGCGCCGACAAGCTAGCCCGCGAGGGCATGGCGGAGTTCCAGTGATAGCGGCTGGCGCCCTGACTGCGCGGCCATTTGTAACGTGTTCTACCCGCTGACAGAGGGAAGGGATCGGCGTCGTCGATCACCTCATCGGCCCGCCATCATGCATCCGCTGGCTGCACGTCAGCCCGCGCCGGGACTGTTCCTTGCGTGGCCGCACATCGCCCGAGCGACAACGAGAACTCACCGAAAAGCGCTTCGCGTTCGGCCGGCGTTGAGCGGAAGGACGGGTACCGGGACTGGACCCGCTCCATCTCCGCGGCGAAATCCAAGCCCATGCACACCACCTTGGCGGTCACCATGGGATAGCTACGAAGGCCAGACCAAGTGTGGAACCGATACACTCTGCGGTAATACGCCTCATGTCCGCTCGCACTGCACAAAACGATGTAATCGGCATTGAAATAATGCGCCGCCATCCACGGCGGGCGGAGGGCGAAGTACGGCAGTTCTGGAAATCTCTTTGCCATGTCCGCGCGCGCAGCAAGGCGCGAGGGGTCGATAAGGACCCGCTGGGCTCGCAGATAGGGCGTCACCACGTCCGGAAACACATCGCGCGCCGGCGAAACTCCTTCCTTGTCCGTGATTACGTGCACCCGGACCGTGCTCGCTAGTTCGCCATCGACGTAGGTCACGGTCGTGAGGGAGTTTGGACTTGCGTCATAAACCTCGTCATACAGCATCGCATCGAGGCGCTGATTCAGGAGATTTTCCCTCAAATATGCCTCATACCGAAGCCGGTAAGCCGCCTTGCGGTCGGCCTGACACATGGCCGGCCGGTGCTCGACGCGTTCGAGCATCTTCTCGACCCGGTCCGCGAAGCGTGGCGAGTGACCCGACGCGTGAACATACATGACCCTTACTCCCGCAACCCGGGTCATGCTTAATCAATTATTGAGAGAATGTAAACACATATGCAACCTACACGTGCAGCAGCGCGGCGCGTCTTTTTCAAGGTCCCAAGGGATTTTCGCATGACAAGTCAAAAAACCGGCCGCGTCAACGAGGCGAAAAAAGCTCTCCAAATCTGTTAGTGCGGCATATTGCGGCGCCGACTCGGCGGTTGCGGCGAGGCGAACGACTCAGCCTCCCGGCAGCCGTTTTGGCCGTGAAGAAGCCAACGCGCCAGGATTAGAAATGACCACTTTTTCGTTTTGTGGGAGATCAACTCGGCTCTCGAAGGACACCCCGATCGCATTGGTCGTCGACTGCACGCAGATCGCGAGAGCGAGCAAATCGATCAAGAGCGGATATACTTGGGCGGATCGACGTCGTCGTGCACCAAATCGCAAACTCGGCTAGGTTCACCTGGACAAGGTTCACTGTAAATCCGGCCATCTCTAGACCCCAAAACATTCCCGCTCGAAAGTCGAGCCAGTCCTCATAGTCCTCGAAGGCGCGCAACTCGGGCGTTGTCATTCTTGCTAATCGATAGTCGCCTTCGGTCAGATCAGCGGCGACGACGCGGCTCGAATCCCACGTCGAGACCGCGTCATTGAACTCAGCCGCGGCGGCGCTACTCTCCCCCGGGATCGTTGACGGATCCTGAGATCCCAACCGCTCCTGGTCGGGGTCTACCGATTGCAAAAACTTAAGGATCATGAGCCTATATCTGTCGTTGCGAACTTGGAGATGATATCGATTATCTCGTAAAAGACCGGCTAACGCGATCCAATTGTTGCGCATAGATTAATGTTCAGTTGGTCGCTCCGCTGGTCGGACGTTGGGTAACCTTAATGCGGCTGAGTTTTCCAACCCGCGATCAAAGCGCCCGGGAAGAATTGCCCGGTCAGTTGTACATTGGGTTCGTCGATAGTCTCCTAGTTGAGGTCCGTAGCCTTTTCTTTGCCTGCACGGCGAGCGTCACCGCCGCGCTTGTCGCCGCCATAGCCTCGAGAAGTGTCAGCCTCTGGGCGTGCGCCGGGTTGATGCTCGGCCTGTCATTCGTCCGCATGCATTTCCAGCTGGTTCATGCGAACAACAGGCCGAGCCCGAATATCGAGAAAGCCCGAAGGCGGGAATGGATATTTGTCGCCGGGGCAACCGCGCACATCGCCCTTCTCTCGACCTGGACGCTCGTCGCCTTTGCGGTGACGGACGAGGGTTTTGTACGTTTTCTCGCTACGACCGTCACCGTGACGTACGCGCTAAGCATGTTTACGCGAAGCTTCGCACTCGACCGTGGCATGAACGCTCAACTCGCCGCGGCGTTCGTCCCGCTGAGCGCGGCATTTCTTATCGGGGGCGGCTGGTATCCGTCAATGATTGTTATTTCTTTGCTGCCGGTCTTTCTGTTCATCAAATCGTCGTCGAACCGCCTGAAGGGAATCTTCCGGGCCGAGATCGCGGAGCGTAATCGAAGCGCCATGCTAGCCGGGCGACTCGACACTGCGCTCAACAACATGTCGCACGGCTTGTGCATGATCGACCCCGAGGGGCGCCTCATTCTCGCCAACGACAAGTTCCGCCGCATATTCTCCATGCCTCCGGAGGCTGAACTCGCTGGAGCGCATGCGCGCGCCGTATTCCGGCGGCTCGTCAGGAACCGATCGATCGGCGAGGCGAGTTTCATTCCCCTGTCGTACGCGGTTTTCGGCAAGGCAAGCGACGGTTCGGATATCGTCGTGCCGATTGAGACTCCCGACGGAAGGGCGATCGAAATCACAATTCACAAGATGAGGGACGACGGTACCGTCATGGTGATTCAAGACGTCACCGAGCGGCGCAACGCCCAGCGCGAGATCAACCGCATGGCCCTCTTCGACCCCGTCACCGAGTTGCCCAATCGCCGATGTTTCGAGGAAGAGCTGGCGCTGGCTCTTCCTCCCGGTCAGGCCCTGACCGACGGTCTGACGGTGATGTTTCTTGACCTCGATGACTTCAAGCAGGTCAACGACAGCCTCGGTCACCGTACTGGCGACAAGCTTTTGGTCGAGATCGCACGCCGGCTCAGCGCGATCATCGACCCGCACGATCTGGTGGCCCGCTGGGGCGGCGATGAATTTGTCATCCTTCACCGTCATGCGCCCGGCCAATCGGAGACGCCCGCCGTCGCCAAGCGCATCATCGGGGAAATCAACCGCGCGGTGGTGATCGACGGCAGCGAGGTGATCGTCGGCGCCAGCATCGGCAGCGCTTCGGCGCCCGACGACGGGATCAGCCCCGACGCCCTGCTCTCGAAGGCTGATATCGCGCTTTATGCGGCGAAGGCGGACGGCCGGCGGGTATGGAGGGCGTTCGAACCAGCGATGGACGCCAAAATCCAAATCCGCCGCCTGATCGAGCTCGAATTACGCGCGGCGGTCGCGAGCGACGGCATCGATGTCCACTTCCAGCCCATCGTCGCGGTCGGGACGGGCAGGATTGTCGGTTTCGAGGCGCTCGCACGCTGGCAGAGCGCCGTGCTCGGCAGCATCTCTCCGACCGAATTCATCCCGATCGTCGAGGAAATCGGCCTGATGGAGGAGATGGGCGCGGCCGTGCTGAGGCGGGCCTGCGCGGCCTGCGCGGCGTGGCCGGACGGCGTCAGCGTATCGGTCAATCTGTCCTCGACACAGTTCCGCAACGGCAACCTCGAGAAGACGATCCTCGGCGCGCTGGCTGCCGCCAAACTTGCGCCGGAGCGCCTCGATCTCGAGATCACGGAATCGACCCTCCTCGAGGATCGGGGCGACACGCGCCGCGCGCTCCAGGCCTTGCGCGCCCGGGGCTTGCGCATTTCGCTCGACGATTTCGGCACCGGATATTCGAGCCTCAGCTACCTCCTGAGTTTCCCGCTCGACCGGATCAAGATCGATCGCACGTTCACGATGGGGCTTGGCGTTCAGGAGCGCGCGTCGGTGCTGGTTGAAAGCGTCGCCGCGATGAGCCGCCGGCTCGGCATGTGCGTGTTGATCGAAGGCGTGGAAACAGCCAAGCAGCTCAGGATGATCGAAGCGCTGGGCACGATCGCCGAGGCGCAAGGCTTCCTTTTCAGTCCGCCGGTCCCCGAGTCGAGCGTCTGCGGCCTGCTTCGGCGCAACTTTCGCGATCAGGCGGCGTAGGTTCGCCCGCTGCCCTACCCGCCCTTGAGCGCCCCGACCAGCGCCTGCGCTTCGGCCGAATCCCACTTGATACCGCCCTCGACCGCTCCGACCTCGCATCCGTCCTTGTCGATGATCAGAGTCACCGGCAATCCGAGCGCCTTGCCGTCCCGGCGCAGGGTCTCGAACGCGTCGCCGCTCGGATCGGCGTAGCGCGCCAGCGCCTTGACGCCGACGCTGTCGAGGAACGCTGCCCGTCGCTCGAGCCGCGCGGTGTCGATATTGACCGCCACCACTTCGAAGCTCTGATCCCCCTTCGCGGCCTGAAGCCGGTCAAGCGCCGGCATCTCCGCCCGGCAAGGGACGCACCACGTCGCCCACAGGTTGAGCAGCACCGCACGGCCGCGGAAGTCCGCGAGCGTCAGCTTGCCGCCGTCCTCGCGCTCAAAGGCGAATTGCTCGGCCCGGCGCGGCTCGCTCGCGACCGTCAGCGCCGCCAGATCGTCCTTCGCCATGGGCGCAAGCTTGGCGGCGAGCCTGACCGAATCCGCAGGGCAATCGGACGCAGCCTTGCCGGCCGGCCGCGCCGTCTCGTATAGGACGGCCCCGACAATAATGGCTACGAGCGCGCCGACAACAGGGACAAGAACAAATCGCCGGCGCGGCGGGCTATCGATCTTCGTCATGTCCAAGCATCCGGGACCAGTTCAATGAGCAACACGATGTGGGGCGGCCGGTTCGCTGGATCCCCGGCCGAAGCGATGGAGGAGATCAACGCCTCGATCGAATTCGACCGCCAGCTCGCCGCCCAGGACATCGCCGGCTCCGAAGCCCACCTCGCCATGCTCGCCCGCCAGGGCATCGTCGAAGCCGCCGACGCCGAAGCGATCGCCAGGGGTCTCGCTCAAGTCAAAGGCGAAATCGAGGCGGGGACGTTTTCGTTCTCGCGCGCGCT
>JBAUXQ010000049.1:0-14316 GCA_049584355.1 Roseiarcus sp.
CTTAGGCCCTGATTGCCGACCGGCCGGCTTCGACCCGAAGCGGAGACTATGACTCGATCATTTGTTTTATCCGGGCAGCCATCGTTTCGATGGGGAACGGTTTGGTCATCACCGCCATTCCCGGGGCCAGACGTCCATTGCCCAGCAGCGAATTTTCAGCGTAGCCGGTGATGAACAAAACCTTGAGTCCAGGACGAGTAGTGCGAGCTGCGTCCGCCATCTGCCGGCCGTTCATTCCGCCGGGCAAGCCGACATCGGTGACCAAAAGATCGATGCGGGCGTCGGATTGCAACAGCTTAAGGCCGGACACACTATCGGCGGCCTCGATCGCCATATAGCCGAGTTCTTCGAGGATTTCGCTAATGAGCATGCGCACGGTCGGCTCATCGTCCACGACCAGGACCGTCTCGCTGTGCCCTGAAGGAAACACGTCCGCCGCCGTGGCCGGCTCATCGTCTCCGGAAAGTTCGCCATAGTAGCGCGGCAAATAGATGCAGACGGTGGCGCCTTGGCCGACCTCAGAGTAGACGCGGACCTGTCCGCCAGACTGCCGGGCAAACCCGTAGACCATGCTCAGTCCGAGGCCGGTGCCTTCGCCCGTCGGCTTGGTCGTAAAGAAGGGCTCGAAGGCTCGCGCGACCACGTCCGCCGGCATGCCGACGCCGGTATCGGTCACGCAGAGCGACAGGAACTGCCCTTCCGGGATGTCATGCTGCCGGGCGGCCCTCGCGTCGAGCCATTTGTTTGCGGTCTCGACGGTAATTTTACCCCCGTCCGGCATTGCGTCGCGAGCGTTGAGGCAAAGGTTCAGCAGCGAGTTCTCAAGTTGCGAATGATCAACCAGCGCTGGCCACAGCCCCGCGAGGCCGACGAACTCAAACGCAATCGTCGGTCCGACCGCGCGCTGAATAATGTCCTGCATGCCTGCGACCAGTTGATTCACGTCGGTTGGCTTCGGCTCGAGCGTTTGCCGTCGCGAAAACGCCAGCAGCCTATGAGTCAGGGCCGCCGCCCGCTTCACGGCTCCCTGCGCCGCCGTTATGTAACGCTCAACGTCATTCACACGACCCTGTCGCACCCGCGACTGCGTCAGTTCGAGCGCTCCTGAGATGCCCGCCAGAAGGTTGTTGAAGTCGTGCGCCAGCCCGCCGGTGAGTTGACCCACGGCTTCCATCTTTTGTGACTGCCGCAGAGCATCCTCCATTGAGGCCTGTTCCGCGAGCGCAGCCGCAACTCGATTTTGCAGGGTGGCGTTGAGGTCGCGTAACGCGGCCTCGTTGCGGCTTCTCTCCACCGCGACACGGGTTCTCGCCGCGACTTCGCGGATCAGGGCAAGGTCTTCGGGAGACCAGGCGCGGACGGCGTCATGGTTGACAAAAAGGACCGCCACCAAGCGTCCGTGTTCGAGGGTCGGAACGTTGACGAAAGACCGGGCGCTCCGCGACGTCAAGGCGTCGGCGGCGCCGGCCGTCCGCTCGTCTTGCTCGACATCGTTGATGGAGATGAACTCGCCGCGTTTCAGGCTGTCAATGAACGAACCATAGGCTCGCAGAGGAAGAACGCCGGCAAGCGTCTCGACTCCGGGAGCGGTCCAATCACGGACGACCTCGAGAGTTTCCGCGTCGGGGTCAATCGCGCCATAGCCGACCCGACTGACCTTAAGCGCTTGACCGAGTATTTCGGAAGCAGCGAACGCGATGTCGTTTGGATCGGTTAAATCGTGGATCTTGTCGGTAAGGCGCACCAGTGTTTCGCGCCGCGCCTCGGCTCTCACCCGATCGGTTACATCATAGCCGCCAACGAAAATCCCGGTAACCTTACGACCGTCATCTCGGAGGGGCTCATAGACAAAGTCGATGTAGCGATCGTCATTCTCCGCTACGAACCGGATCGGCATGGCCTGCGCAGTAAATGATTTTCCAGTCGCATAGACCTTGTCGAGCAGTTCGTAGAAGCCTTGCCCCTCGAGTTCCGGAAACACCTCGCGCACGGATCTTCCGACGAACGCTCGTGGACCCGAAATGGCGACATAGGCGTCATTGACGTACTCGAAGACGTGCTCGGGACCCGTGAGCACGCCGACGAAGCCAGGCATTTGCTGAAAGATCGCACGTTGCCGCTCGCGCTCGGCGCCCTGCCTTCGTTCCGCGAGAACCCGTGCGGTGGTCTCGACCACAATCGCGATGACGCCAGCCGGGTTGCCGCGCTCGTCGGGCGCCGGCGAATAGTCGAGGTTCATCCAGACTTGTTCGGCCCGCCCCGTTCGATAGAGCGTCAATTCCTGGTCCTGGTAGGCAAGGGTGCCGCCCGCCAAGCCAACTTTCATCACGTTGTCGTTGAAGTCAGCGACCTCGGGCCAGCCCTCTCGCACCTTGGATCCGAACAGAGCTGGATGTCGGCCCCCTGCAAATACCGAATACGCATCGTTATAAATCATTATGCCGTCCTCGCCCCAGAGAAGGACGATCGGCACAACCGAGCGGAGGATCAGCCCGACTGTCGTTCTCAGACTTTGAGGCCAGGTTTCGAGCGCACCCAGCGCCGTTCTCGACCAATCGTACTCGCGCAGGAGGGCGCCCATTTTGCCGCCGCCAGCGGCAAATGAGGGGGCCTCGACCATTAATGCTCTTCCAGCACGGGCATCGGACATCGGTCGCGTTTATAACGATCCAACGGGCAAGTCGTTCCAGCTCGTCTGCGGCCGAGCGATGGCTCTGCCGAATTGCTCCTCGCTACGGCCAGAGGCTGGCGAGAACTTGGCGCGCGAGCCGGCTGAAAGAAGCGTGCGGTTCCCGTCGCCTCAACAACCGTTGCAGATGCTGTTGTCGATCTTGTTATCCTGCTGCTGGATCGCGCGGTCGAGCGGCGTCGGACCCGCCGACTGCGAAGCGCCGGGCCGGGGGACGGTCTCGCCGGTCGAGGTCAGGTAATCCTGATCGAGAAGCTGCCCCGGCGTCGGCTTGGCGAGCTCAGGAGCGACGAGACCGACGCCATTGTCCTGGCCATGGGCGGCGACGCCCGCCATCGACGCGGCGAGGATGACGGCGATGAATTTCAATTTACCCATGGTCCGTGCTCCGATGGATCCCTTCTGCGCCCGCAGCAAGAGGCTGACCCGACTCAGATGTCGCCGAATCCCCTCGATGGCAAGAGCAGATGCCCTTGATGGCGAGAACAGGCCTTCGTTTTTCCGCCAGCGGGCGTCGCGCAAGCCGAGGTTTGTGGCGCGCTCAGCGCGCTACGAGAATGATTGGCCCTTTCGCGAGGCTTCTCGCCTGATAATTTGATTTTCGATCAGAGGCTTACCGTGACGAACAAGCGCCCGGGACAAATTTTATCTTTCTGATAATCAAAATTCGTGCTACTCTGTCCTCCATTTCCAGAAATGGCCGGAATAGACCGGCGAAAGCGAGGCGGATATGGACGGCGGGACTTCTCCTCCCAAGCGGCCAAAACTCAACCCCCACGGCAAGGCTTTGCGGCGGGAGCGCATCTTCGAACGCGTGCGCGGCGGCTGGTCCTACGAGGCGATCGCGACCGAACAGCGGGTGACGCCGCGGCGCATCCGCCAGATCATCAGCGAAGCCTTGCGGCGGCGGGAGGTCGACAGCGGGCCGGAACAGGCGATGCTGCAGCTTGTCCGGCTCGAAGGCGCGCTTCGCCTTGGGGCGGAGGCCGTCGCGGCCGGCGACATCGGCGCGATCGGTCCCTATCTCAACGTGCTCGATCGAATTGACCGCTACCGGCGCGGGGCGGCGCCCGTTCAGGTTTACGACAAGGCGTCGCGCGACCGGTTGTTCGCCAAGCTGAACCAGATCGCCGCCCGCTTGCTGGCCGAGACAGAACCGAAGCCGCCGGCGGCCGAAGGGGAAAGCCCCGGCGCGGCGGCGCCCGAGAGAAGCGAGCCGCGTCCCATGGATTCGCCCGCAAGCCCTTGAAAAGACCGGATTCGCGGAAGCAGAAAATTTGGATTCTGCTTCCGCGGGCTTTGAAATCCCTTCCTTGCGGATTTGGATTTTCCTTCCGTTCGCTTTTGGAATTGTTTCAAGCCGTACCCTTGCCGCAATCCTGCGCTAGCGGCCGGGGGATCCTGTCGATAAAGTAAGGCTGATGACCCAAGCGCGGCGATTGCTGATCGTGGATGACGACGCCGACTTGCGTCAGGCGCTGGTCGAGCAGCTGGCGCTGCATCCCGAGTTTCAGGTCGAGGCGGTCGAGACGGCGGAAGCGGCGCTTCATGCGGTCGAAACGGGAACGCCCGACCTCGTCATCATGGATGTCGGGCTGCCTGACCTCGACGGGCGCGAGGCGGTCAAGCAAATGCGGCGCGACGGGTATCGCCGCCCGATCATCGTTCTCACCGCGCATGATTCGGACGCCGACGCCGTGGTCGGTCTCGATTCCGGAGCCAACGACTACGTCGGCAAACCGTTCCGGTTCGTTGTGCTTCTCGCCCGCATCCGCTCGCAGCTGCGTCAATATGAGGCCAGCGAGGACGCCGAGTTTCAAGTCGGCCCTTACACGTTTCGGCCGACCTCGAAGAACCTCGTCGATCCGCAGGGCGTCAAGTTGCGGCTGACTGAAAAAGAGGCCGCCATCCTTCGCTATCTCCATCGCGCCGAACAACAGCCGGTGGCCCGCGAGACGCTGCTCAAGCACGTCTGGGGTTACAACTCCAACGTGACGACCCACACGCTCGAGACGCATATTTATCGGCTGCGGCAGAAGATCGAGCACAATCCGGCGGAAGCGCAACTTCTCGTCACCGAAGCGGGCGGGTACAAGCTCGTGGCGAGCGCGGCGGCGGGGGGGCGACCCGAGTGACGCTGGACGACGATGTCGGACGGCTCGCGCGCACTCGCCCGTTCAGCCTGCTTCCGCGCGAGGCGGTGCAGCTCATCGCCTTCGCCTGTGAAAAGCGGCGCCTGAAAGCCGGCGACACGCTATTCCTCGCCGGCGAGAACGCCGACTTCGGCTATTTCGTCCATTCGGGCGCGATCGCCTTGCTCGCGGATGGGGCCAAGCTGGGAGGCGAGCGCCGCGTCGGCGCGGGCGCCCTCATCGGCGAGAGCGCGCTCTACGCCCAGACTGCGCGCCGGGTTGGCGCGCGAGCAGCCGAAGATGCGGTCGTGATGTCAATCCCGCGCGAGACGTTTCGGCGCGTGCTGGCTGAATTCCCGGCGGGCGCGGAGAGGATTCGCGCCGAGCTCGCCCATCGAACCCATCTCCTGGTCGATGGGCTCGAGGCGGCGCGAGTGAAGTCGTTCGAGCGCCCTGCGGCGCCGCGGCCCAGGGCGACGCAATGACCGCCGAGACGCTGACCCGGCTCGCCTTGCTGCGCGCCCCGACCTCGGAAGACGTCGACGCCCTCGCCCGGGCGGCGTTCGACCAGCTCCCCGCTTCGTTTCGGCGCTTGAGCGAGGGTCTGGTGATCCAGGTGGTCGACTTCCCGGATGACGAGACGCTCAACGAGATGGGCGCCGAGAGCGAATTCGACCTCCTGGGCCTGTTTCGCGGCCGGGGGCTCGCCCAGCGCGGCGTGGTCGAGGAGACGGGCGAACTGCCCAACATGATCTGGCTCTATCGCCGGCCGCTGCTCGACTTCTGGTGCGACGGCGAGGATTCGCTCGGCGAAGTTGTCACTCATGTTCTCGTCCATGAGATCGGCCATCACTTCGGTCTCTCGGACGCCGACATGGAGGCGATCGAACAATCGGCCCGCTGACCGATTCGCGCCCTTCACAGGGCCGGCCAAGCCCTGAAGCCCCGGAAATGGCTGGATTTCGGCGCCTTCACAAGCGCGTCACGCTCCCTGTAGACTATCGCGGCGGGCTGACCTGAGCGCCGGCCAGGGTTGGACAATCGGAGGCACGGAGCGTCTTTGTGACGGTGCATGTTCGGTCAGTTACGCCGGGGAATTGTCCGGCCCTTGTTCTGAATGCGGACTTCCGTCCGCTCAGCTATTACCCGCTGTCGATCTGGTGCTGGCAGGACGCGATCAAGGCGGTGTTTCTCGAGCGGGTCAACATCCTGTCGGAATACGACACGCTGGTGCGCAGCCCGAGCTTCGAGATGCGATTGCCGTCGGTGGTGTCGCTGAAGAGCTACGTCAAGCCGACGCGCTTTCCCGCCTTCACCCGGTTCAACGTGTTCCTGCGCGACCGCTTCACCTGCCAATATTGCGGCCAGCGCGAGGATCTGACCTTCGACCATGTCGTTCCCCGCTCCAAGGGCGGCTTCACGACCTGGCAGAACGTGGTCGCCGCCTGCTCCGACTGCAACCTGAAGAAAGCCGACATGCTGCCCGCGGTCGCGCGCATGTGGCCAGCGAAAAAGCCCTACCAGCCAACCGTCCACGACCTGCACCAGAACGGCCGCCTGTTCCCGCCCAACTATCTGCACGAGAGCTGGATGGACTATCTCTATTGGGACAGCGAGCTGGAGGAGTGAGCAGGGAAGACGATCCCTGGGGGCGAACGCCGCCCGCCGGGCTTTATTCTCATGCTCAGCCGGTCTGCTGTACGTTGGCGACGTGGAAAGTCAGCTTTGACGGCCCGTTATGGTAGCCGTTGCCATGTTCCATGTTCATCGAGCCGCCCCACGAGCCGTTGCAAGCGATCGTAGCCGGCTTCAGACCATAGCTATCTTGGACACTGCCGCCGCTGTCCTTCATTGTTCCAGTTAGCGTCACCTCCACCGACCCGCCCGACTTCAAAACGAAGGCCAAGTTATAATCGATGTGGAAATACCCGCCGCCGTTATAGTTAAACGAGTAGAATACACTGTCTTGGAGCCGGCCCGGGTTGACGAAAGCCGAGTGCGCGAGCGGTCCGACGTTCTGGACGCCATGAGCGTTGAACGGGTTGCCGTCGCCGTGGTCGCAGCTAACAGACAGGGTGACGTCCAAGCGGCGGAAGTTGCTGGGTAGCGTTCCTAGCACGAGGTCCTTCTGCAGGTTCGGCGCGGCTGCGGTCAGCGTGACTTTCTCGCCCTGAAGGGGCTGCTGCTGATACTCGATCGTAGCGCCCTCCTTGGTGATGGCGATTCGCCCCTGTAGCTCATAGCTGCCGATCGGGATGTTGTTGAGCGTGTAGCTTCCGTCAGCGCCCGTCGTGGCCTCGCCGCCGGGCATGAATACCCACACCTGCGCCCCTGCCACTGGGTGTCCGTCCAGCGTCACCTTCCCTTTAATGCTGCCGCGCGAGACGACCTTCTTCCAGACGCTTTCGGTGTAGTCTTCCGTGTGCGGCGGCAGGTACTGCACCGGCTCGGCATAGCCAAAATAGGGGGCGTTCCAGAAGGTAATGTTGTCCGGGCTGACCGCGTTGCCGTCGCCGGGCGAATGCCACGCGGAGGAGCCGACCATGTTCGGGTTGCCGAAGGCGAACGTGTTGAGCAACTGATCGGCGATCGGCCCCGCGATTGTGGGGTCGAGTCCAGGAAGCGTGCCAAGCCCGTCCTCCTGGTTCAAGGCCTGGTTGAGCACGCCCTGATACAACGCCTGCGCGCCCAGTTGGCGGTCAGCTTCGGAGTAGTAGGTCAGCCCATCAAGCGTATTGGCGTCCACCGCCGCGCCCGCCTGCACCGCGGTAGTGGTGAAGTCGGAAAGCGTCTCAAACTTGTTTGTGGAGACCAGCGGGATGTTGTTCTCCTTCATGCATAGCCAGACGAACCCGGAGCACACCGCCGGTGAAAGCCCTTGCGCCCAGCCGGCGTCGCTGCCGGCGTGATCGGTGAAGCCGGCCGCGATCTCTGGCTTGGTGTAGCAGTAGAACGAGTAGTAGCAGGCGCCCTTCTGCGTCATGTTGCCATTGGCGTCGTAGCGCGCGCCCTTTGAGCGCCCCGTCTCGCCTGCCTTGCGCAACAGCGGTCTCGCCGTCGCCTCGTTCTCCGGCATCGGCTTGACGACCAGCGGAGGGATCAGCTCGAATCCGTCACCTTCAACATCGGTGTTGAAACTGTTCATGCTGTAGGTGGCGCCGCTCGGATCCTTGTAGGACAGGCTGCTGGTTGCGTCGTCGATGCTCTGCGTCATGCTGCCAGGCCAACCGTATTGCAGGATGCTGCCGTTAAAGCTGGTCGGGATGCCGGCGGCGTCCGTATTCATGTTATTGGTCATGCGATCGACCGACGCGGTACAGTGCGTGATTTCGTAGAAATTCAGCGTCATGAGGCCGGAATGGCCATGGTGCTGTGGGGGGATCAGCGCGCTGAACATTGCGGCAATGAGATCGCCGGTCGCCACCGGCGCGGGCGAGAGGATCACGTCCCCCTGCAACGCATTCTGAAACTGGCCGGGCACGGTCACGCTGGCAGATTGTCCGGTCAACTGGCAAACCAGCTGCTCGGCGGAAGCCTTCGCCATATCTGCGTCGGAGATGGCGTCCGGGTAGCAGGGCTGCCCCTCGGCCACCGGCGGGGCGTTGGCGGGATTCACCACGATCCGTGCGTCCCTAGGCTTCAGGTTGCTTGCGACGCCTCCGATGCTGAGCGGGACGCGAAAGACGCGCGAGAAGCGGACTGGCACTGTCTTCGCGCCGGGCGGGCGCAGTTCCCCTGAATAGTGTGCGGCATAGGCGGACAGGCGGTTGGCCGGCGCGGCCGCCTGCAAATCCTTATGCGTCGCGCTCGCCACCAGGGTGGCGGAACCGCGGGCGGGCACCGTCACAGGGGCCTGCAAATTCGCGAAGCGCGGAGCCGGCGGCTGCTCATCGGTGTCGTCGGAGTGTGGCGCATAGGCGACCTTCTCGATCACCATGGGCGCCGTTTCCGGGCTGTGGACGGTCAGGCCGGCGCTGAGCATTCCGTTGCGGTAACTGGCATACACATCGCCAGTCACATGCGGCACGGCGGCGCCGAGCTGACGGCACATGCCGTACGCGGAATGCAGCACCAGCGTGCGCTTGGCGGTTACGTTGTCGTGCACCGCCGTGCAAGTGACGTGGAAGCTGTGCGCTACCCTGCCCGCCTGGATCGCCGCGTAGTAATCATGCGCCGCCGTAGGCGCCACGGTCGTGGCGGTCTGGCCGTCGCCGAAGTCCCATTTGTAGCTGGTCGGCTCCGGCCTTGTGGTGGTCAATGGTCCGACGGGACCCGTCAGCGAGGAATGGGTCGCGGTGGTGGAGGGGCCGGTCTTGACTGGCGGGGGGGCGTCCTTGACGACGTGTTCCGCCGGTAGCGCCGCAAGCGATTTCTCCACCTCGGTCTCCAGCACGGTGGGCGGCGCTGGCCGGGCCGGGCGTACTGGTGGCGGGGCTGAGCCCGTGGCGGCAGCCTTATTGGCTGCGGCTACCGTTTTTGCGAGCACGCGCCGTACGGATGGCGGGTTGCCCAAACTAAAGGCTGCGGCATAGGGCTGCCCCAAAACTTTCTTGACCATGAGGTAGGGCAACGCGGTCGGCGCCGGCTCGTTGAGCGTGGTGCGGAAGGTCTTCGCTGGGCCGGCCACGTTGATACTGACCGTAACTGTCTCCCGCACCGCGCCGCGCGCCGCGTGGATGACCAAGGCGGGCTTCCCCACTGCGGTGAACTGATAATAGCGCGACGTGGCTGGAACGCCCTGCATGGTCACAGTGATGGATTCCTCGTCGAGCGGCTTGCCGCTGGCGTCGCACACCTGCACGAGCACTGGCTCGCCGGGCGCCACCGTCTCCGGCTGGACCAAGACCTTGCCGATCAACTGCCCCGCCGCGACCGCGGTACCGACGTTTGGCATGTAATCCCTCCCTTTTTCATCCAAGCCGCCACGACCTCACAAATTTCCGCCGAGGTAATACGCTCAAGTAAGACGGCATCGATAAATCGGGCGCGGTCACTGACCGAACCCTGTTCTACTCTAGCACTAAAGTCAGCAGCGTGTTGTGACCCAGATCACAGTGGAAGAACAAACTCAGATCGGCTATAAACCGTACTGGATTGTTACCTTCAGCGCGCAAGTCTGCGCCAAGGGCAAGTGACATGCGAGTTGCACAGAGTAACGCGGCAACCCTAAGCGGTTAGCAGCTGCCCCGCAGCCGCGCGCCGCTGGCGGCGCCAGAAGAGCCAGGCCACGATGGCGAAATTGAACACGTTGAACAGAAGCCCGTTCAGGAAGGCCATCCGGTAGGAGCTGGTCAGATCAAAGATCAGCCCGGAGAAATAGCCGCCGAACGCCATGCCGAAGATCGTTGCGGAGACGACGAGGCCGATCGCCGCCCCTGCCTGGCGCGGTGGCAGGAGCTCGCGGCAGATGACCGCATACATCGGCACGATTCCCCCCTGGAAGAGGCCGAAAATCCCTGAGACGACGAACAGCGACGTCAGTCCGTCGAAGTAGAGGTAGAGCGCGAGCGCGACGCCTTGCATGAACGAGCCGATCATCAGCGTCGCCGTACCGCCGATCGCGTCGGCGACGAATCCGGAGCCGATCCGCGAGATGATGCCGAGAGCCATCATCAGCGACAGCATTTCCGCACCGTGGGCGACGCCGTAGCCGAGGTCGCCGCAATAGGCGACGAGGTGGACTTGCGGCATCGACATCGCGACGCAACAGGAAAAGCCGGCGAGCACAAGGAGAATAAGCAGTAGCCGCGGAGATATGCCGACGTCGGCGCGCGCCGCCGCGGTCGCCGCCTCGGCTTCGTCGAACGCTGCCGCGGATGGCCGGCGGCGCATCGCCAACGCCAGCGGCAATACCGCGAAGGCGATGACGAGCCCGAGTCCGCCATAGGTGGCTCGCCAGCCGATGAGCGGCATCGAGAAGCTCATCAGCAATGGCCAAATCGTGCCCGCGATGTAATTGCCGGAGGCGACAACGACCACCGCAAGCCCGCGCCGCTTGACGAACCAGTGCGAAATATCCGCCATCATCGGCCCGAAGCCGGTCCCGGCTCCGACCCCGATCAGCACATGCGCAGCCGAGAATACGGTCAGGTTCGGCGCATATCCGGCGCCAACAAACCCAAGTCCCAGACTTGACGCCGAGATCGCCAAAGGCAGGGTGATCCCGCGGCGATCCGTCATCCGCCCGAGCGCGATCGTCGAGAAGGCAAGCGTGCACATCATCAACGTGTAGGGTATCGAGGCCGCCGAGCGGTCGACGCCGAAGTCACGCTGCGCCTCGGGCATGACGACGATGATCGCCCACATACCCGCCCCGATCAGGGTCGAGAGCAACAGCGACAGGGCGAGCCGGGCAAAGCTGTACGAGCCATCGGGCGCGTAGCGGCCAGCGTCTTCGATGGCTCTGGTCGGCGACCGGCTCATTGCGCGACCTTGCGGCAGAGGCCTGGCGATGGCAAGCAGCGGCGGGGTGTCTGACGGGCGCGGCGATGGACTGTGGACAACGATTCCAGCGATTTCTCGACAACAGACGCCAGACAATTCTTATTGTTTCGCTTTTCCTGATTATCGTCGGCGCTCGGGCAGTCGTCATCAACTACGCCGGAAACGCGACTCCTTACGCGGACGAATGGGATGGCGAAGCGGCCGGCCTGTTGAAGCCCTACCTCCAGGGCGCATTGACGTTTCGCGACCTGTTTCATGCTCACAACGAGCACGTCATTTTCTTCACCCGACTGCTCACTCTCGCGATCTTCAATCTCTCAGGCTACTGGGATGTGGTCCTGCAAATGATCGCCAACGCGATCCTCGACGCCGCGACCGTCGTCGCCATCAGCTACGCGCTGTCACGCCCGCTTCGCGGCGGCTGGGCCATCGCTGCAATGAGTTTGACCGCTTTGGTCAATGCTTTTCCGTTGAGTTATGACAATATATTGCTCGGATTCAATACCCACTTCTACTTGTTGCTGGCGTTTTCGTTCGCGAGCCTATGGTTCATGGCCGACAGCAGGGCGTGGTCGCCACGATGGGCGGCGGGAGCGTTGCTCGGACTCGCATCGTTCCTCTGCATGGCCTCGGGCGCGCTGACGCTCGCCGCTGTGATCGGCCTGCATCTCATGCAGACGGCATGCGGTCGGAGAGCGGGCGTGCAGGAATGGCTCGGGATCGCCGCCCTCGCCGCGGCGACCGCGGCCCTCGTGATTCTCATTCCCCACGTGCCCGATTCTGACGTCTACCGCGCACATTCGCTCTGGCAGTTCGGGGCCGCGCTCTTCCAGCTCGCGAGTTGGCCGGCCCCGCCCAACCTCGGCTCGCTCATGGCCCTGCCGTCGGTCATATTCTGCTTGCGCACATTCGCCGACCGGCCGGGGCTCAGGGATCCACGCTGGTTCAATGTCGCCGCGTTCGCATGGGTCGCGGCCCAGTTCATGGCTTTCGCTGCGGGGCGGGCGCTGATTCCGGTTGAGACGCGCTACCTTGACACGCTCCTGATCGGCCTTGCGGTCAATATGATCAGTCTCTTCTGGCTCGCGACGTTGGACCCGACCGCCGCGCGTCGCAGGGCCTGGTGGTTCGCGGCGGTAGCGGCGTGGCTCGTCATCGTCGCCGGGTCGCTCGTCTATCCCAAGCACCCCCTGCCCGGTTCGATGGATCTGCGGCGCCAAACCGCGGATGTTGAAGAGAGAAATCTGCGCTTCTATCTCACGACCGGCGATGCGTCGTATCTTGCGGGCGCCCCGCTCATCGATATCCCTTACCCAGAGGCGACCCGGTTGCGTCAATTGCTCGATACATCGGAGATTCGGGCCGTTCTGCCGCCAGAGCTTCTCTCGCGGGATGCGACGTCGAATTGGGTCGAGGCGTTCAAGAGGACTTTCCTGGCTCAAGGCTATACATGGCTCGGCGCCGGCGTACTCCTGCTTCTCCTCACGCTCATCGCCCGGAAAGCTCCCGCGCACGCCGGGCCGACTGCTGGAGGACTTCCAGCAAGCGGCGGGCCGATCGAGGATTTCCGGAAGGCGGGTCGAGCTCCGCCATATGATCCGTGACCCGAAGCTCCCCCGCGCCGGGCCAAACGGGGTCGCCGTCAACGGTTAGGTCCCCGCGCCCCTCTCTAGGCAAGCGAGGCTCGACGAATCTTGGATCACACGGTTCTGGGGTGGATGTGCGCTTCCGTCCGTGTCGCGGGAGCGCCTGGAACGGTCGCCCCGGTTCGGAGTTTTGCTTGTGCGGCGCCCCGGAGGAAGGACTCGCCGCGCTCGAATGCAGCGGCCGGGCGCGCCGGGCTGCACGATGCGGCAATTGCGGCAAGCGTCTGGTTTGGTGTAGGTCTCGTCCATCGCGGCCAAATGTAGCGGGCGGACCCGCGTGTCTTTGGGGATAAAGTGACGAAACCTCTCACGCCATTGTTGGATCAAATCAATTCGCCCGCGGATCTGCGCAAGCTGGGCGAGAACGACCTCGCCCAGGTCGCCGACGAATTGCGCGCCGAGACGATCAGCGCCGTGTCGGTGACCGGCGGGCATCTGGGCGCCGGTCTCGGCGTGGTCGAGTTGACCGTCGCGTTGCACTATGTGTTCGATACGCCGGCCGACCGCATTGTCTGGGACGTTGGCCATCAGGCCTATCCGCACAAGATCCTGACCGGACGGCGCGACCGAATCCGAACTCTACGTCAGGGCGGCGGCCTCTCCGGCTTCACCAAGCGCTCTGAGAGCGAATACGACGCATTCGGGGCGGCCCATTCCTCGACCTCAATCTCCGCCAGCCTTGGCATGGCGGTCGCGCGCGACCTGTCGCACGGTCGCAACCATGTCGTCGCGGTCATCGGCGACGGCGCGATGTCCGCGGGCATGGCTTACGAGGCGATGAACAATGCCGGCGCCCTGGGCTCGCGGCTGATCGTCATCCTCAACGACAACGATATGTCGATCGCGCCGCCGACCGGCGCGATGTCGGCCTATCTCGCCCGCCTCGTCTCCGGCCAGACCTATCGGTCGCTGCGCGACGCCGCCAAGCAGCTGGCGCGCCGGCTGCCGAAGTTCTTCTACGATAAGGCGAGGCGCACCGAGGAATACGGCCGCGGCTTCTGGACCGGCGGCACTTTGTTCGAGGAGCTCGGCTTTTATTACGTCGGGCCGATCGACGGCCACAATCTCGACCACCTGCTGCCGATCCTGAAGAATGTGCGCGACGTGCAGGGCGGCGCAGTGCTCGTTCACGTGGTGACCAAGAAGGGCAAGGGCTACCCTCCCGCCGAGGCGGCCGATGACAAGTACCACGGCGTCGCTGCGTTCGACGTCATCACCGGCGCCCAGTCGAAGCCAAAGAGCAACGCGCCCGCCTACACCAGGGTTTTCGCCGACGCGCTGCTCAACGAGGCGCGGCGGGACGAGAAAATCGTCGCCATCACCGCCGCCATGCCGGACGGGACCGGGCTCGATCGGGTGAAACGCGAATTTCCCGATCGCGTTTTCGACGTCGGCATCGCCGAGC
>JBAUXQ010000050.1:0-6224 GCA_049584355.1 Roseiarcus sp.
GGCCCCGAGGAGCTCAGCGCCGCAATACTATGCGCGCGATCGATGCGCGAGGCGACGGGAGCCGCGGCTGGTCTCGCGCGCTCCGCCGGACCCGGCCATGCGGCGGATGACGACTTGGCGGGTCCCGCAATCGCGCTCGCCGACGACGACGACGGACCGGCCGCCGACCCTGGCGGCGGTAGGGCCGCAAGCCTCGAGCTTGACGCCGAGGCGCTGGCCGATCTCAAGGCGGCGCATCGCCGCGCCACGCTCGAAATGGTCGCGTCCGGAAAGCTCACCGCGAGCGCAGCGATCGCCCGGGTCGATGCGGTCGCGCTTCTGAACCGGCTCGCGCACCACGCCTGGCGCGCGGTCGCCCACCTCGAGCGCGCAGCCGCCTCGCCGATGGAGCTTGAGCAATGACTGCGACAGAAGCGACCGCCTGGCATTCCCTCACTGCGGAAGAGGCCGTCGAACGGCTCAACGGCAGCGTGAAGGCGGGCCTCGACGACGCCGAAGCCGCCCGCCGCCAGGCCCAGTACGGCCTCAACCTGCTGCCGACCGCGCGCAAGCGCGGCCCGCTCATGCGCTTCCTCATGCAGTTCAAGAACGTCCTGGTCTATGTCCTCATCGCCGCCGGCTTCATCAAGCTGATGATGGGCCTATGGCTCGACGCCTCGATCATCCTCGCCGTCGTCATCATCAACGGGCTGCTCGGCTTCATCCAGGAAGGCCGGGCGGAGAAGTCCCTCGACTCGATCCGCAACATGCTCTCGGCGGAGGCGAGAACCTTGCGCAACGGGCAAACCGCCATGATCCCGGCCGAACAGCTCGTGCCGGGGGACATCGTGTCCCTCGAATCCGGCGACAAGATCCCGGCCGACATCCGGCTTCTGGAGGTCAAGAACCTGCGCACGGAGGAAGCGGCGCTGACCGGCGAATCGGTGCCGTCCGACAAATCGACTGCCCCGGTCTCGGCCAAGGCGACCGTCGGCGATCGCGCTTGCATGGCTTATTCCGGAACCCTGGTCGTCTCCGGCCGCGCGACCGGAATCGTCGTCGGCACGGGAAGCGACACCGAATTGGGTCGCATCAACCAGATGCTCGCCGGCGTCAGCCCGCTCGAGACCCCGCTTCTGCTCCAGATCAAGAAGTTCGGCTACGCGATCACCGTCATCATTCTCATCGTCAGCGCGATCACCTTCGCCTATGGGCGGCTGGTCCAGAACATTCCGTTCATCGAGATGTTCCAGGCAGTCACCGGGATCGCCGTCTCGATGATCCCGGAAGGCCTGCCGGCTCTGATCACGATCACGCTCGCCATCGGCGTGCAGCGGATGGCGAGCCGCAACGCGATCGTGCGCCGCCTGCCGGCGGTCGAAACGCTGGGCTCGGTGGCGCGGATCTGCTCCGACAAGACCGGCACGCTGACGCTGATGGAAATGATGGTCGCCTCTGCGGCGACCGCGGACGAAACGCTCAAAGTCACCGGCCAGGGCTACGCCAGCGAGGGTGAAGTGCGTAAGGACAGCGTTCCGGTCGGCAAGGACCCGGTTCTCGAGCTCCTGGGACGCGTCTCGGCGCTCTGCAACGATGCGGAACTGCGCAGCGAGGACGGCGTCTGGAAGGTCGAGGGCGATCCGACCGAGGGCGCGCTTTATCCGTTCGCCGCCAAGCTCGGGGTCGACCGGGCGACGGAGCAGGCCGCTTATCCCCGCCTGGACGTCATCCCATTCGAATCGGAACATCGGTTCATGGCGACGCTGCACGGCGCCCCCGAAGGCGGCCAGATCCTGCTCGTCAAGGGCGCGCCGGAGGTCATCCTCGACCATTGCGACCGCCAGGAGGACGCAGCGGGCAAGCGCCCGCCGCTCGATCGCGCCCATTTCGATGCGGCCTCCGACGCGCTCGCCGCGCAGGGCGAGCGGGTTCTGGCTTTGGCGTGGCTGCCCGATCCGGGCCTCAAAGCCGGGAGCCTGAGTCCGGCCGATCTGCCGAAGACCCTGGTCCTGCTCGGGCTCGTCGGGCTTATCGATCCGCCGCGCCAGGAAGCGATCGAGGCGGTGAAGGAATGCCACGCCGGCGGCATCCGGGTGACGATGATCACCGGCGATCACAAGATCACCGCCGCGGCGATCGCCAAGATGCTCGATATCGGCGACGGCAAGACGGCGGTCACCGGCGCTGAGGTCGCGGAAATGGACATGGCGACGCTTCAGGAGACGGTGCGCAACGTCGACGTGTTCGCGCGCGCGAGCCCGGAGCACAAGCTGCGCCTGGTCAAGGCGATCCAGGCCAACGGGCAGGTGGTGGCGATGACCGGCGACGGCGTCAATGACGCCCCGGCGCTGAAGAAAGCCGACATCGGCGTCGCCATGGGCATCAAGGGCACCGAGGTCACCAAGGAGGCGGCCGAGATGGTGCTCGCCGACGACAATTTCGCCTCGATCACGGCGGCTGTGAAGGAGGGGCGCACCGTCTACAACAACATCGAGAAGGCGATCCTGTTCATGCTGCCGACCAATGTCGCCCAGGCGCTGGTCATCCTGGTCGCGATCTTCGTCGGCTTCACCACCCCGATCACCGCGCCCCAGATCCTGTGGGTCAACATGGTGACCTCGGTCGCGCTCGGTCTCGTGATCTCGTTCGAGCCGCACGAGACCGACGTGATGCAGCGCCCGCCGCGTGTGGTCGATCGTCCGATCCTCGACGCCTTCGGCGTGTGGCGCGTCGTCTTCGTCGGGACGGCGCTCTTGGCTCTGACCTTATGGGCGTTCTTCTGGATGAAGTCGCAAGATGCTTCCGACCCGCTCGCGCGCACGGTCGCGGTCAACGCGCTGGTGATCGGCCAGGTGTTCTATCTCCTGAACAGCCGGTTCAAGATCGACTCATCCCTGTCGCCAATGGCCCATCTCGGCAACCCCTACCTTCCGGCGGGGATCGGCGCGGTCGTCGTGCTGCAGCTTCTCTACACCTACGCGCCGCCGCTGCAGCACCTGTTTGAGACCGAGGGCGTGCCGCTTCGCGTCTGGCCGTGGCTCTTCCTCGGCGGCCTCATCTTCTTTCTCGTCGTCGAGGCCGAGAAGGCGATCATCCGCGCCATGCGTTCGCGCGAGCCCGCGCCCGAAGCGGTCGCGCCGGCGTGAGATTGGAACCCATCGCTCAGGAGACCCGTCCCGCTTAGATCCCAGGATGGTGGTCGCCGTCGATCATTTTCTTCGGTAGCCAGAATCTGCGCTGAGCGCGCTACCACGAATTGATCCGTCGTTGTCCCCTTAACCCCACCGCCTCGGCCTGACTGCGTGCGCTCTTGAGCGCGCCCGCGCATTGGGCGCGGCGGATCCGAAATCGCTACAACCGAGTTCGCCGCCTGGTTGGTTAAACAGCACGTCGCGAGACGTTATTGCCTGAGGGTCCTTCGCCGACGAGTATTCGTTCTCTGTCGTCGCCAGATCTCCAGCGGGATTTCGGCGATGCGAAAGCAAAATAATAGACCAGGGCGTCAGTTTATTGTAATTATTCTTTGACTTCGATGGCGACTGGCGTACAGTTCGTGTCGGCGAAAGTCGTATGTTAGGGGGCTGGGATGATGAAAAAACTTGTCATCGGATCCGTTGCGCTGGCGATATCGGTCGCTCTTTCTGCGCCTGTCCAGGCCTCGATCATTGACTGGACCTTGGAAGGCGTCACGTTCGATGACGGCGGGACGGCGAGCGGAACGTTCTCGACCGATTCATCGACCGGGGACATCGTCTCGTACGACATCACGACGACCGCCGGCTCGACTCTTCTGGTCGGCACCGTATATGACCCGAGCACTGCCGGCGCCGGGAACAACGAAATTGGGCCGAATTCGTTCCTCCTGCAAACTTTCGTCCGCCCATATATCAACCTGACGTTCCTCAACCCCCTGACCAGCCCCGGAATCGACCCGATTGTCATCGGTACTTACCAAACCAGTGATAGCGCCAAGTCCTATGAGTGCGACAATTGTTTCCCGATCCGTCTCGTCGCCACAGGCGAGGCAACCAGCTTTCCCGTACCTGAACCGTCGACTTGGGCGACGATGCTCGTCGGGTTCGCGGCGCTTGGTTTCGCCGGATACCGTTTCTCTCGCAGAGAGGGCGTCGCGGCCTGAACGGATGCAATCTTGCGACGACGCATAGAAGGGTGATCTCGCGGTCACCCCTCGCCGTTATGGGGCGCAATCGTTCGCTGAAGCGCTGTCGTTCTGCGCGTGCATCTGAGGGGGCCGCGCCTTGCCGACGACGAAGCTGACGCTGGCCAGGCCTCACACGGTCAGCCGAGGCGTCGGCAGGCCAAGGCGCTGATCGCGCCTGCCGGATGGCAGCTCCTAGGCCCACTCCTCGACGAAGCGCAGGCCCTTGAGCGACGCCACATCGTCATAAGCGCCTTTCATCGAGCGCTTCGGCAGTTTGACCTTGGCGCGCGGCGCTTTCTCGTAGGGAATCGCGTTGAGCAGGTGGCGGATGCAATTGAGGCGCGCCCGCTCCTTGTCGTCCGAGGGGACGATGGTCCAGGGGGCGAATTCGGTGTCGGTCGCCTTGAGCATGAGGTCGCGCGCCCGCGAATATTCGAACCACTTGCCGCGTGAGGGGAGATCGATCGGGCTCAGCTTCCACTGCCGAAGCGGATCCTTCATCCGGGCCTCGAACCGGCGCTTCTGCTCGGCGTCGCTGACTTCGAGCCAGAACTTGACCAGGAGGATCCCGTCATCGACGATGGCATGCTCGAACTCGGGGCAGAGGACGAGGAAGCGGCGGTGCTGGGCCTCCGTGCAGAACCCCATCACCACTTCGACGCCCGCCCGGTTGTACCAGCTGCGGTCGAAGATCACGATTTCCCCCGCCGCGGGGAAATGGGTCATGTAGCGCTGAAGGTAGAGCTGCGACTTCTCGCGGTCGGACGGCGCCGGCAGCGCCACCACCCGGAACACGCGCGGGCTCACCCGCCCGGTGATCGCCTTGATCACCCCGCCCTTGCCGGCGGCGTCGCGCCCCTCGAACACGACCACGACCCGCAAGCCTTTGTGCTTGACCCATTCCTGTAAGCCGCAGAGCTCGACCTGCAGTTCCCGCAGCGCCTTTTCGTACTCCTTGCGCTTCATCGGCTCTTTGACGGCGCTCATTGATGGGGCCCGAATGGGCCGAACCCGAAAGCGCTGTGAATCTGCGCCATGTCTCCGCTTCCTCCCCGGACATTCCCTTGCCGGATATGATGGCTCATTTCACGCTCCCTGTCTGCCCGGGCCGCCTGATCCCAATTCCGGCGCCGGCGCCGTTCCCGCGAAGGCCAGAAATTTTACGTTCCCCACGACAGCCGCGGGAACCGAACCTGATCGATCGGCGTTCCCCTCTCGCAAGCAGCCGGCAAACGGCTTGTCTTGACCCAAGTGGGCCCCGCCATGTCTCCGATCCTTCCCATTTCGCTCTTGGTCACCGTCCTTTGCATATTTGGGGCAATCGACGGAGTTCTGTTTCAGCAGCTCTTGTTCGTCGGGGCGGCGTTTGCGGCCACGGTATTGGTGTGTTCCGTCGAGGCTTGGAGCGCCCGGGAGGCGCCGGCGCCGAGCGAGGACGAGCGCAAGATTCACCATCTGGCGGACCGCTAGGCCGACGGCTTAGAACCCCTCCCCTCCGTCCACTGTCAGCACGTGGCCGATGATGTGGCGCGCCCTGTCGCCGCAGAGAAAGAGCACGGCGTCGGCGACGTCGTGGCCGTCGTCGATGCGGCCGTCGGGGATGTGGGCCAGCATCGCTGCTTCGTCGAGCCGGCCGGCGCGAAAATCCTCGAGCACCCCCTCGGTCTTGACGTGGCCGGGCGCGACCGCATTGACGCGCAAGCCCTTCCCCGCCCACTCGACCGCCATCGACCGCGTCAAGCTTTCGAGCGCCGCCTTCGACGCCGCATAGAGGGCAAGGCCCGGCACGGGCCGGCCGGCGGCGATGCTGCTGACGTTGACGATCGCGCCGCGCCGGCCACGCTCGATCGCCCATTTCGCGAATGCGCGTGCGCCGTTGAGCGGTCCGATAGCGTTGACGGCAAAAAAGCGCGCCGCGTCGGCCGCCTCCGCGTCGATCAGCGGCCGAACGGCGAAAGTGGCGGCGTTATTGACAAGGATGTCGACCGCGCCGAAGCGATCAACGGCCGCAGCCACCAACCGCTCGCAGTCCTGAGGCTCGGCGACGTCGGCTGCAACGGCAAGCGCGGGCGCGCCGCATTCC
>JBAUXQ010000051.1:0-1506 GCA_049584355.1 Roseiarcus sp.
GCGGGAGAGAGCCCTGCCCTCACCCCAACCCTCTCCCGCGTAGCTCGTCGAGAGACAGGCGTCTGTCGACGCCCTATGCGCGAGAGCGGGCGCACCCCTTCTCCCGCCCGCGGGAGAAGGTGGACGCGCATAGCGCGGCCGGATGAGGGGAAGCGCCACGACCTGCAGCCCTTCGCCCCGCTCCACGAGGTCATCCAGTCGGAGCCGGCATTCGCCCTTGGGCGCGCGCAAGTTTCCCGCGGTCAGGATGCGGCAGAGCCGGCCGTAAGCCGCGCGATCCTTCGGATAGGCGAGCACGTCCGGCGCGCCATCGTCGAAGGCGAGCCGCGCGCCAGGAACGACGCGCGTGGCGCCCATCGCCCCGGCGTTTTCGCGCGCGAACACATGCGCGCGCACGACGCCCGCGAGCGTATTGCGATCCGCGATCCCAATTCCCGCAAGCCCAAGCTCGGCGGCGCGCGCGACCATCTCCTCGGGATGCGAGGCCCCGCGCAAAAACGAAAAATTCGTCATCGCCGCGAATTCGGCGAACCGCGGCTCAAGGCGGATCACCCCCTTCCCCCCGCCTTTGGCGGGGAGAAGGTGGCCGGGCGAAGCCCGGCCGGATGAGGGGCTGAGCCGCCCTCTGTCGTTAGCCTCTTGAACCGCTCGAACGGCTCCAGACGACCTTCGACTGCGGCGACGATCGTCTCGCACACATCGTCGATCGAACTCAGCACGTCCGCATTCCAGAACCGCAGAACGCGGTAGCCCAGCGCAATCAGAGTTGCGTCTCGTTTGTCATCATGAGCGCTGTCGGCATGTTGTGACCCATCGAGTTCAACAACGAGCTTGCAGGCTCGGCAGACAAAGTCGGCGTAATAAGGTCCTATCGGCGTCTGACGCACAAATTTCGCGCCTCCAAGACGATGGTCGCGAAGACGATACCAGAGTTTCTTCTCCGCTTCCGTTGACACAGCGCGCAGCGTTTGGGCGCGGGCGGTTCTGGGAATATCACGCGTACGCATTTGGTCGCTCCGATAGTTTGGCGCTGCCCCTCATCCGGCCGCTGCGCGGCCACCTTCTCCCCGCAAGCGGGGCGAAGGGGTTGCGCCTCCTCTTCCGCAAGGGATTCACCCGAACATTCCATGCACGAACCATTTCGCCTGCGCCGTCTCGCGGCCCCATAAGCCCTCGCGGTAGAGCCAGAAGCGGCGGCCTTCAGAATCCTCGGCGCGGAAATAGTCGCGCGTCGGCGCGCCAACGCGCCGCCACCAGGGCGCAGCGATGCGCTCCGGCCCCTCGATGGCGGCGATGTCGTGCAGGACGCGCCGCCAGCGGAAGCGTAAAGGGGGCCCGTCGGGTACTTCGGCCAGGGCCTCGATCGGCTCCGGGCGCACGAACAGGCGCAATGGCCGCGCCGGCGCGCCATTGAGTCCGTCATTGCGAGCGAAGCGAAGCAATCCAGAGACCGTAGTGGGCTCTACGTTCCTCTGGATTGCTTCGTCGCTGCGCTCCTCGCAATGA
>JBAUXQ010000052.1:0-2939 GCA_049584355.1 Roseiarcus sp.
TGCAAAGCCGCCGCGCGACATTGAGGACGTAATGAGGTTGGTGAAAAGCGACAACGACAGAGCGGCGCGGGTTCGTGGCCAATCGACCCGCCGGTGCGCGCCACTGTTCGGCAAAGGATTTTGTTTCCCGCCGAACCTCTAGGATGCAAGCGCTGCCGCAATCGTCGATTTGAGTCGAAGCGCTGGAACCGGCTCAAAGACGAGGTCCGTGGTTCCGAAATAGGCCTGGAGATTAGCTGTGTTGCGAGTTGCGAAACTGTTGACGACGACCTTGTAAGTCCGGTTGCGATCGACGTTCCTCGCGGTCGAATAGAGGAAGTCGCCCGTCCGGCGCGCATACGGGAAATCGCCGAATTGGTTGGTCATCGGCAGGATCGTGTCAGCCAGCATCGCCCCGTTGATCACCGCCCTCACGAAACCGCCGTCGAAACGCACGAAAGAGGCGAGATCAAAGGCGGTGATTGATTCACCGGGCAGCCCGTCGCCAAACGTCGTGTGGTTGAGAAGACCAATATCGGCGGCTGCCGCCTTGCGTACGGCTTCCGCGGCAAAGAGCGCAGCATCATCAAGAGCGAGCTCGCCTGGGAGGCGACCCACTGGCTTGAGATCTGCCTCTGTCAGGAACATCGATCGTTCGCGGGCGACCAGCGAAGCTATATCGGGGTCCTGGGGGCTCGTCCGTGTCAATTGGATCTGCTGCGCGTCGATGCGAACGCCGCCCTCGTTGATGAAGGAGACCCCTATTGCCGCGAGGCCGTTGCTCCAATAGCCGCTGTGGATATGGATCCCACTGGTCCCGAGCCTTTGGGTCAACCGCAAATGATCGTGGCCGCCGTGCAGAAGGAACGGCGCGTTGGTAGAAGGGAGCACCGCCGTGTCCGCCGCGAATCCGGCGTGAACGAGCGCGAGATGAAAATCGGCGCCGGACGCAATCTCGAGGAAATGGGTCGCCGCATAGGGGCCTGGAGCCGGCACCGAATACCACGCTGGGCCGTTGCGATACGTATCGAGCTCGGGCGTACCGATCGCGGAAACCCTCACCATTCTGCTCTTGACCGAGATCTGAGTGCTTGGAATCCCGTAGGGCGCGCCGGTGCGTGGATCGGTAATGTTCGTGACGAGCGTTGCCCCGAGCTTCCCGACTTCGGTGGCGAAGGCTTGCGGATCGATGATATCGCCGTCGTGGTTGCCGATATTGACGATCGTCGGCGCAAGATTCGCGAAGATACGCAATACCTCAAGATCAATCTTGCCGTTGTTGCGCACGCACAAAACATTGCCAGACTCAAAGACGTCACCGTTGACGACAATCGCGGCTTGCGCGGTCGTGTTGGCCGCGACGAGATCGCGGACCGCCTTCACGAGCGCAGCGGTATAAGCATAGCCGGAATGAAGATCGGCGATGAGGATGAGCAGAAGGTCGGGGCCTCCGACCGCATTCGCCGAGCGAGGCGTCGCCGCCATCATAGCTGACGCGCCAATGCCGAGGGTGAACTCGCGACGTGTCCGAGAAGCCGGGTTCGCGGCGGACGGAGGTTTGGTCACTCGACATCCCTAATATGCAATGTTGGCGCGGCCTAATGTTTTGAGCAAGCCAGATGTCATATCTTTCAACGCGTCGCGAAAGGCGCGTCGCGCGACCACACGCCAGTACTGCCTGTGACCCATCGCATCGCTCGCGTCCTCATGCACGCGCCTATAATTCTGCTGCCTGTAATTCTGCTGCCTGCTTTTACTCTTGATAACAGATTGTATCAGGGCTTCGCCAAGGCGCAGGAAGGGCCTTTGGGCTGGCCTCTTCTACCCGGCCAAAATCTGGCGCTTGCTACCCGTACGTGTCGTCCGATCTACGGACGGCTGCTGTCGACCCGAAGGCGACCTTTCCGCTTGCTGCCCGTACGGAAGGAATGCGCACACAAGCGTCCTTCCCTTCCAAAACAGGCAGACCTGAGACTGGCATTTGGGCTAGTGTCGCGACTCTAAGAGGGCGCGATGAGCGAGACCCGCAAACTAGCCGCGATCTTGGTGTCCGACGTCGTCGGCTACTCGCGGCTCGCGGGTGCGGATGAAGATCGAATCCTCGCTCGCCTTCGGACCCTTCGCAGCGACCTGATTGACCCGACCATCGCCGTGCATCACGGCCGCATCGTCAAGCGCACCGGCGACGGCAGCATCATCGAGTTCCGCAGCGTGGTCGACGCAGTGAACTGCGCCATTGAAGTCCAAAGGGCGATGATGGAGCGCAACGCCGAGGTCGCGCCCGACAAGCGCATCCAATTTCGCGTCGGCGTTCACGTCGGCGACGTCGTCGAGGAGAGCGACGGCGACCTCATGGGCGACGGCGTCAATATCGCCGCCCGGCTCGAAGGCGTCGCGAAACCAGGTGCGGTCTGCCTCTCCGGGCAAGCCTACTGGCAAGTGAAGTCACGGCTCGATCTCAAAGTCACCGACCTCGGCGCAACAGAACTGAAGAACATCGCGGAGCCAATATTCGCTCGAGGTCGGTCGGCCGGTGGATGCGAAGCCCGCCACAGCACCAGAGCCCGAAAAATCCGCCCCGCCGCGCCTCTCAATTGTCGTCTTGCCCTTCGCCAATATCGGAGGTGATCCGGAGCAGGAGCATTTCGTCGACGGGGTCACGGAAAGCCTGACAACCGACCTCTCACGGATACGAAGTGCCGTCGTGATCGCCCGCAACACGGCGTTCACGTACAAAGGCAAGCCGCTCGACGTGAAGACAATCAGGCGCGAGTTGAATGTCCGCTATGTGCTGGAGGGCAGCGTTCAGCGCAGTGGCAAACGCATGCGCGTCAACGTACAGCTTATCGACGCCGAAACGGTCAATCATCTCTGGGCCGAGCGGTTCGACAAGCCCCTCGCCGATCTCTTCGATATGCAGGACGAAATCGCCGCACGCCTGGCAGGCGCGCTCAACGGCC
>JBAUXQ010000053.1:0-2553 GCA_049584355.1 Roseiarcus sp.
GGCCTTGGCAGGCGCCGCTGTCCGCGCGGCCTCGCTCCCCGCGGAGTCGATGCGGGCTATGAGCGTCCCCATCGACACTTTGTCGCCCACTTTTGCAACGACGTCGGCGACCGCGCCCGCGATCGGCGACGGCACATCCATCGTCGCCTTGTCGGACTCGAGCGTCACCAGCGCCTGCTCGGCGTTCACGACGTCGCCCGGCTTCACCAGGACCTCGATGATCGGGATATCCTTGAAGTCGCCAATATCTGGAACGTTCACGTCGATTTTGGCCACCGGCGCTCTCCTCAGCGACAAAGATTGAATGGGGACGGCGAACGTTCAGCTTCGAGCCGGATTGGGCCCCTCCGGGTCGATGCCGTATTTTGCGATCGCCTCGGCCACGCGGCGGGTCGGCAGCAGTTGCTCGTCCGCCAGCGCCTTGAGGCTCGCAACCGCGACGTGATAGCGGTCGATCTCGAAGAACGAGCGCAATCGGCGGCGATAGTCGGAGCGTCCGAATCCGTCGGTTCCAAGCACCTTGTAGCGCGCGGGCACATACGGCCGGATTCCGTCCGCGACCGCCTTCATGTAATCGGTCGACGCGATGACCGGCCCCTTTCCGCTCGACAAGGCTCGGGTGATGAATGGAGCCTTTGGGTCGGCTTCCGGATGCAAGAGGTTCCACCGTTCGACGTCGAGCCCCTCGCGGCGCAACTCGGTAAAGCTCGTGACGCTCCATATCTCGCTGCTGACGCCGTGCTCGCTGGCCAGCATCTCGGCAGCCGCCTCGACCTCGCGCAGGATCGCGCCCGCGCCGAGCAGACGCACCTGCAATCCGGGCTGGCCGGCCTTGACGTCGCGCAGCTTATAGGCGCCGCTGAGAATGCCCTCTTCCGCTCCTTCCGGCATTGCCGGATGGGCGTAATTCTCGTTCAAGGTCGTGATGTAGTAATAAACGTCGTCCTGATCGACGAGCATCCGTTTCAAGCCGGCGTGGATGATCACCGCGAGTTCGTAGCCGTAAGTCGGGTCGTAGGTCACGCAATTGGGAACGGTCGAAGCGAGAACATGGCTGTGGCCGTCCTCGTGCTGCAGACCCTCGCCGTTAAGAGTCGTCCGGCCCGACGTGCCGCCGATCAGGAAGCCGCGTGTGCGCATGTCGCCCGCCGCCCAGGCGAGATCGCCGACGCGTTGGAAGCCGAACATCGAGTAATAGATATAGAACGGTATCATCGGCACGTTCGACGTCGAGTAGGACGTGCCCGCGGCGATGAAAGAGGCCATCGCGCCCGGCTCGTTGATCCCTTCCTGAAGAATCTGTCCTTTCGGATCCTCGCGATAATACATGAGCTGGTCAGCGTCCTGCGGCCGATAGAGCTGCCCCACCTGGCTGAAAATGCCAACCTGCCGAAACAACCCCTCCATGCCGAAGGTCCGGCTCTCGTCGGGGACGATCGGAACCACATGCGGGCCGATGTCCTTGTCGCGCAAGAGCGTGGTTAGAACTCTCACGAAGGCCATGGTGGTCGAAATCTCTCGTCCCTCGGCGGTTGCTTTCAGCACCGCGTCGAAGGCGGCGAGCGGTGGAACCTTGAGCGGTTCGCTCTGGCGCCGACGCGCCGGCAGATAGCCGCCAAGCGCCGCCCGCCGCTCGTGCAGGTAGCTCGACTCTTCGCTGTTCTCGGCGAAGCGCAGGAACGGAACCTTGTCGAGGTCGGCGTCGGAGACCGGAATCTGGAACCGGTCGCGGAAGGCCTTGAGAGCATCGTGGCCGAGCTTCTTGGCCTGATGGGCGATCATCTGCCCTTCGCCGGCCGCGCCCATGCCGTAGCCCTTGACGGTCTTGGCGAGAATGACGGTCGGCTGACCCCTATGCTCGACCGCCGCCTTGTACGCGGCGTAGACCTTGACCGGATCATGCCCGCCCCGGGTCAGCGCCCAGATCTCGGCGTCGGTCCAGTCCTCGACCATCGCCGCCGTTTCCGGATGGCGGCCGAAGAAGTGCTTGCGGATATAGGCGCCGTCCTTCGACTTGAAGTCCTGGTATTCGCCGTCGACGCACTCCTCCATCAGCTGCCGGAGCTTGCCGGCGGTATCCTTGGCGAGGAGTTGGTCCCATCCCGACCCCCACAAACACTTGATGACGTTCCAACCCGCGCCGCGGAAATCGGCCTCGAGCTCCTGCACGATCTTGCCGTTGCCGCGCACCGGCCCGTCGAGACGCTGCAGGTTGCAATTGATGACGAAGATCAGATTGTCGAGCTTCTCGCGCCCGGCGAGCGAGATGGCGCCGAGCGATTCCGGCTCGTCCATCTCGCCGTCGCCGCAGAAGACCCAGACCTTGCGCGGCGCCGTATCCGCGAGGCCGCGGCAATGCAGGTAGCGCAGGAACCGGGCCTGATAGATCGCCATCAACGGGCCAAGACCCATCGAGACGGTCGGGAACTGCCAGAACTCCGGCATCAGCCATGGATGCGGATAGGAGGACAGTCCCTTGCGGCCGACCTCCTGGCGGAAATTGATCAGTTGCTCGTCGCCGAGACGACCCTCCATGTAGGCGCGGGCGTAAAT
>JBAUXQ010000054.1:0-3017 GCA_049584355.1 Roseiarcus sp.
GCCTCGCACCCGGCTGCGCCGCGCTTGACGACCACCAGTGGATAGAGCGCCGCGAGCCGCGCGCATTGGGTCTCGGGATCGTCCGAGCCGGCGAGAATCGCGGCTTCCTCCGCGTTGGGGAACAGGATCGCCGCGCCGCGCGTCCATTTGAGAAAATTCTCCGCCCCGGCTTCGCGCAGGAATTCCGCCGACGCCGGATCGACGCTGACCGGCTTCACTCCCGCGCGCCGCATCACGTCGAGGACCGCCGCTCGTGGTGAAGGCGCGAAGAACGAATAGCCGGAGAGGTGGATGAGCGCCGCTTGCGAGATCAGCGCATCGGGAATGTCGCCGGCCTCCAGCGCGTCGTTCGCGCCCCGGTCAGTGAGGAAGCTGCGTTCGCCGTCCGGATCGATGAGCGCGATGAGCCGGCCGGTCTCATGCTCTGTGTCTCCGGCGAGCCATGGGGTCACGCCGATCGCCTTGAGCCGCGCCGTCTCGCTCTGCACGTCGGCCACGCCCACCCGGCCGACGAAGTCGACCTCGACGCCGAAGGAGGCGAGCCACGCCGCCTGATTGGCCGCCGAGCCGCCGGGCTTGAGCGTGATCGACGCGCGCCGGTCAGAGCCCCGCGCGAGCGGCCCCTCCGGCCGTACGATGACATCGGTCATCACGTCGCCAATGACGAGGATGCCGGACGGGGGAGTCACAGGGGCGCGGTCAGCGCGATTCGCGCAGGCGAGGCGGGGCTGCAGAGGCCTATTCGCGTCCCTCCAAAAGCTTCATGAAATTGCGCTTCCGGCGGAAGCGCTCCTTGAGGGCGGCGACATAAGCGGCCTGTTCGGCGGGGGCGCGCAGGCGCCCCATGCGCGCGACGAGGCCGGCGGCCTCCGAATAGGCCGGGTCGCCGCCCGCTTTCGTGAGCTCGTCGACGCGCTCGGCATAGACCTCCAGAGCCTCGCGCGGATGGTCGGCTTCGCTGGCGCGCGCGAGGCCCTCTTTTACCGTCCGCGAGACGCGATGCTTTCGCGCCATCGCCCAAGCCGCGTCGAATTGCCGATCGTGCATCAGGATTTTGACCCCGAGGTCGGCGGGGCAGCCGAAGAAGGGCGGGGGATCGCCCGACGCCCGCCGTTCGATTAGCGCGATCGCCTCGTCGCGAGCCCGCTCGCCGCCTGCCGCGCGCCAGCGCACATAGATATTGAAGTCCGGCGAGCGCTCGAAGGCGCGCTTGAGAACGGTTTCGGCTTCGCCTCGGCGTTTCGCCTTCAGCATAAGATCGGCGGCGAACAGAACGAGGCGGGCGTCCGAGGGAGCGTCCTCGAACGTCCACAGCCCTTCCTCGGCCCAACGCAACGCCTCGTCCGCGCCTTTGTGCTTGAGGCAGAACTCGGCGAGCTCGAAGTATTTCCATTGCGACGACAGATCCTTGGCGCGCAACGCGATGCGCGTCTCGACGTCGCCCTCGCGATCGGCGAAGCGGTCCAAAATTCCCGACAGGACGGAATAGTCAGCCTCGGGCTCCTTCCGGTTGCGTCCGGTCAGCGGCGGCAGCTTCTCCCACGCCTCGGTTGCGAGCCTGCGATATTCGGCCAGCCCGGGCTCGCCGAGAACGTCGGCGTAAAGCCAAGCCGCGTTCTCGAAGCATCCCTATTCGTCCTCGAGCTCGCGATGGAATAAATCCCGGGCGAGCGCCAGCGGTTCAGGATGCGCGCCGCGGGCGGCGCGGACGTGGATGTCCCGCGCGCGCTCGAGGAGGGCGCCGCATTCGCCATCGGAATCGTCGATCCATTCGATCGCGCTTTCGATTCGGTCAATCGCGCGCTCGGCGAGTTTAAGGAGGAGACCGTCGCGTTTCGAATCGAGAGCGTCAAGCGCGTCGAGCGCCTCTTCGACGCCTGCGGCCCAGCCACCCGCCTCGTCGTAGCCGATATGGCCGCGCGTCTCGGTCGCCTTGTCGATCGCCTTGCTGAGGCGCGCGGCGAGCGTCTTCTCGTCGAGGCTGTCGCCCGCTGATGCGATGTCCAGCTTGCGAAACAGGACCGGATCACGCTCGGCAAGCTCCAGGATCATCGACACGAGCGCATCAGCCGGTTTGGCCGTGAGGTGGGCGCGAATGCGCCCGAACGCACCCGTGTCCGGCGTTGATTCGACGGCTGCTTGATTAGCGGCGAGCGCGGTCGCGACCATGTGCTTGCAGAAGCCGAAGTCCTCGAAAGCGGGACATGTGCATTCCCCGCCAAATGTCTCGCCTTTACGGACCAGTCTGACGCGGTAGTCCTCCGTCCCCGAGACCTCTGCGAGCACACGCTCGGGCCCGACCGCGAGGAGCTCGACCCGCCCGTCACGGTGATACGCCTCGCCACGCGCGAAGGCTGGGCCGGCGACCCGCTTTAACGCCGCAATGTCAAAGCGCGGAAGGTTTCCGACCGTCATGCTGCGCTCGCCTGCCTGATTCGCCACTGCGCGAGAATAGCATCTGACAGCGAAGCGCCGAACGAAGCGAGGCGCGCCACCCGCTTGACACAAGGGGCAATCTTGCCCTTCCTGCAGCGGCGAGCGGCTGAGTCAGGAAATTCCAAGGGGCGCATGTCCGACCCGATCGATCTGGTTTTCTCCGCTTCCGGTCCGGAAGTCATTTTCGAGAATTTCGGCGATGAAATGGTCGTCGCTAATCTGGCGTCCGGCTTCTTTTATAGCCTCGACGGATCGGGCGCCGACATCTGGAACGCCTTGGTCGCCGGGCATACCGGACGGCAATTCATTGCGGCGTCGAGAGCCGACGCCGAAGGGGTGGCGGAGATCGCCCGCTTCATCGCCGAGCTCAGGAGCGAGGGCCTCTTGGCGGAGGCGGACCATCCCGCGAAGCCGGACCCCGTGTCCGTAGCCGCATTCGCGCGCCCGTCGATGCAGAAATTCGATGATCTGCAGGGCCTTCTGCTGGTCGACCCGATCCACGAGGCGTCGCGTGCCGGTTGGCCCTTCGTCCAAGCTCCGGCCGAGTCGCGCGGCTGACATGATCGAGGGGAAGCGGGGGG